>JAIOTL010000068.1 GCA_021106775.1 Planctomycetota bacterium
CAATCGGTAGGAAGAAAGTTTCAATTACAGTTTTCTTGCCTTTTTGAATTGTTGCATTGAAAGACCAAAGACCACTCTCAGCTGCAGTTGGTGTACCGGTGATTTTTCCGTCAGCAAAAATCAGGTTCACAGGACCTTCAGTTTGGTCAAGACTGTTGAGTTTCCAGCTATCGAAACCCCAGATGATGTCTGAGTCAACGAATCCGGTGTTTTCATCCCATCTGTCTCCGCCGTAAGTAACAATGAAAGTGAAATCGTAACTTTTGTCGATTGTTGCTTGTGGAAGCAGCATGTCAGTTGCGAATTCAAGGTACTTTGGTGTTGTGCTGCTGTCGCAAGATGCGGCAAAAACAAGACAAAACGTCATAAGTGCCATAAATAACTTAGCTCTCATAAAACCTCCTAAAGGAAAGTGAAAATAATCTGAATTATTTTGAGATATTGTCAATCACAACATTATTAGTAATATTAGCAATCATTATTATGATACTGAATATTTTTTTACATTTATCAATATCAATATTTTTTCAATTGTTTAAGATAGAAATGTAATTCAGCGTTCACTTTTTTTTGAACATATTTTTAATTCATGATTGGAATTAGTTCGGCAATTGATTCAAAAACGAAATCAGGCTTGATTTCGCTTGTAGGAAGTTCTTCACGCCTTGTTTCACCAGAAAGCAGACATATCGATGTGATGCCAGCATTGATGCCAAGCGCAATATCGGTGTATAAACGGTCGCCAACCATTGCTATGTCAGACAATTCAATATTCATACGTTTTGCAATAACATCAACCATCTCGCGTCGTGGTTTGCCGATGTATTTTGGCTTTTTGCCTGTAGCAATTTCGAGCATCTGGCACATTGAGCCGCAATCAGGCAGAAATCGGGTCTTTGACATCGGATATACAAGGTCGGGATTGGTGGCGATGAACGGTACGCCGGACGCGAGATAAAGTGTAGCAATCTTTAATTTCTCGTAGGTCAATTCAGTATCATAACCTGCTACGACGTAGTCAATATCATCATCTCCTGTTTCAACAACATCAAAGGCATATTCTCGAAATTCATTCTTCAAAGCCTGCGTACCCATAACGAAAATTCTTGCACCTTCCTTAATATTCCTAAGATACAGGGCTGTTGCCATGCCTGCGGTGAAAATATTGTCGATTGTTGCTGGTATCCCAAGCTTTTCAAGCTTCACCAAATATTCCCGCGCACTTTTTGATGAATTATTCGTCAGGAAAACATAGTTAATATTTTTGGCAATCAATTTGTCAATAAACTCGGAAGCACCATCAATAAGTTCGTCTTCAAGGTAAATTGTTCCATCCATATCAAGCAAAAAAAGCTTCTTATTCCGAATGATTTCATCGTTCATCTGATTTCCTCTCAATATGTGTTGTAGAACTGCATGAATAACACAATCTGTCGATTTTGACAATATAGATTATTTGAATTTAACTTTCCCAAGAACGTGCCGATTAATTTGACAATCTAACAAAAGATATGGAGGTTGTTATGATACACGGTGGAATTCCGAAGACAAGAATCGCACATAGAAAAAATGATTCCAAAAAAGGAGGTCTGCTTTTCTTAACGCTTGTGATGCTCTGCGTAGGTGGGCTAATGATTGTGTTGTTTAGTGGTGGTGAAGAAGGTGAGGATGTTGTTTTGGACAACAGCAACAGTATAAACTTACCCTCAAGCGATACAATGGATAGCTTTTCTGATTTAGCAACAAATGACTCTGAAACAATTGGGGCTAGTGATGTTACATCCTCGGATGAACCTGAAGAAGGGGAATCGGATGCGCCTGATTTCTTTGAGCATAAAATTAAGAGTGGTGAAAATTTCACTGTACTTGCGAAGAAATACTACAACGACACACGAAAAACACACGTTATTGTGAAAGCAAATCCTAATGTGAATCCAAAAAAACTGCAGATTGGGCAGAAAATTATTGTGCCTAATCTCAACAAGAAGAAAGCAACCGAGGAATCTGCTCACTCGAACACATCTTCAGTGAATTCAACATCAGGCTCAAATAATGGTGTTGATTTGAAAGCATGGAAAGAATTCAATAACAAAAATGAAAATAAGAAATCCTCTGGTGAGAAGAAGAACCATCCTTTTCACCCCTTCGGTCGCCAGGAACAACCTGAAGTGCCTGATGATGAAAATGTAGGTTCGCTTGTAAAAGTTGTTATACGTGAAAAAACTACACATTATGCTTCTCAGGGTGACTCATCAATTGGACTTGCGTTGCAGTATTATGGAAGTTACAAATTGAAATCTTTGATAGAAAAAGCGAATCCGGGTATTGATTGGTATAATCTTAAAGGCGGTGAAAAGATAATTATACCTGAATATTCTGAGGAGAAGGTTCGTTCACCCAAGCCTGAGAAGGATTTAAGCCAAAAAAGGGATGAAACAAGCGGTGACCCGGTTATTGAAGAGGAAAAACCTTCTAAACCTTCAGAAAATGCAGACTATGAGATGTACACCGTTCAGAAGGATGAATCGCTTTGGGTAATAGCAAAGAAAAAGCTTGGAAATGGGATTAGATACAAGGAAATTATGAAGCTCAACAATATGACCAGTGATGTAGTTAATGAGGGTATGCGGATTAAAATTCCGAAAAGATAAAACTTCATCTTGATTTGCATGAAAAAGATTCCCGATTCAGTCGGGAATCTTTTTTTAGATTAATAATGTTTACATTCTAAAACGTGTAAAATTTGTTGGACATAAATTAATATATCCCTTAAAATCGCTCAATAAAGCATCTTTTCTAATTCATTTCAAAACCACATTAGTTAAATTAAATTATTTTATGTCTAAATTATTGGACAACGAAATTGTTTAATCTTCTATAAGTGCTTGATTTTAGTGCTTTTATGAAAAAAAGTTCTTTGGCATCAAAATTGCATATAATAAGCAGTTCTCAGCATTATTGAAGTGCTCTCTTGATTGCCCATCATCACTTCAGAAATATATGCCCAATGCTGGAAACATATCTGAGCCTGTTTGCCCGCAGGCTCTTTTTTTTGTGGGTAAACCAACTTAAGTTTCCGTCCAATTTACCTATTCCTCGTAATCACCATGTTTCGCAGAGAAAAAGTACCAATGATACCTCAGAATGACAGGGTCAGTATTTCTGCACAATCGTTGGGTAAAATAAACTGAAATTTAGAGGAATTTGGCAAGATTCTGCAGGCGATAACAGGCTTCCTCGATTTCCTCGATTGTCGGCACAAGAGCAAACCGAACATAATTCTCACCGGGATTGCTACCTGAATCACAATTCTGACTCAGCGCAGCACCAGGTGTACAAACTATGCCTATCTCAGGTTTCAGCAGGATTTCCGTAAACTCCTTACCGGTCAAACCTTCAGGTGCTTTCTGCCAAACATATAGCGATGCCTGCGGTCGACAATCCTCAAGTCCAAGCTGAGCGAATGCATCGCAGAGAATTTCACGTTTTTTAAGCGTTATTTCGCGCATTTCACGAACATGTTCTTCGTCCTTGAGTGCTTCAACTGCACCTGCTTGCACAAAATTTGGCGTTCCACTGTCTATATTTGTTTTCAGTGTCTTAAACGTGCTGACAGCTTCGGCATCACCAGCAACCCAGCCAATGCGCCAGCCTGTCATCATCGAACGTTTAGACATGGAAAAGAATGAAAGAACGTTTTCAGTTGAGACATTGAGAGCGGAAATCGGTGGATTGTCGAAATCAAAGTAAATCTCTGAATATGCTTCATCAGAACAAAGCAGAATCTCATGTTTATCGCAGAAATCCAACGCACGCTTGTAAAACTCGGCATCAGCGATGACACCGGTCGGCGAATTCGGGTAGCACAACCACAGTATTTTCGCTTTCTCAGCGACATTCTTCGGTATCTCATCAAAATCGACAAGGAATCTGTTATCTTCCGACAGTGATACAAAATGTACGTTTGCTCCTGCGAATTTCGCACCGAGATGATACGGCGGATATCCCGGGTTAGGCACAATGACATAATCTGAAGGATTCGCAAACGCAAGCGGGGCATTGAAAACCGCTTCTTTGGAACCAATTGTTGATGCAATATTTTTATTGTGGTCAAGTTCGACACCAAAACGCTTTTTTATCCAATTCGCTGCTTCAACCCTAAAAAACTCAGCACCCTGATATGCTGGATACCCCGCCCTATCAAACTCATCAACTGCTGTTTTCAATCTTTCTTTGGCAACTTTAGGTGTCGGCAAAGTATGATCACCAACCCCGAAATCGATAACCTTGACACCAGCAGATTTCAGCGTTTGAACCTGTTCATCAACAGAGGCGAAAGCATATTTCGGCAAACTTGACAGGATATTCGATTGTTTGATTTTCATTTTACTCTCATTTTTCTTCCAAAGTCTGAATTTATATATATTATAAGTTTTAAAATGCAAAGGTTGAACAGGTAAACCTGTTTTTACTCACGACATCGGCATTAGGACTCAAGAGTTACTTGCCCTATTGGCAATGTTGTAAACTTAAAACAGAAAGTCTGCATTATGAATAAACCAGACGAGAAATCCTATAAAAAACAATCGAATCCAAGTGGAAGAAGTGAAAAAAAATCTTCTGAAAAATCGCGAAGATATTATAAAAGCTCCAGTCCAAAAGAACCGTGGTATCTCAAACTCATTTTTTGGACACTTGTAACCATTCTAGTTGTAGGTGGTGGTTTTGCTGGGTTCGTCATGATTAATAAACTCAACCTAAATCAGGAAGCTCGAACCATTGAGATTGAAATTGACGAACTAATCGTTAATTTCCAGGACAAAATATATCTGGAATCAGACAAAATCATCGATAAAGAGTTTGAGGATGCTCGAAAACTTGCCTTTGAGGGAAAAGAAATATCAGATAAAATCGCGCATTTGATTGAAGTATATTTGAAGAAATATGATGAGAATATTGAAGGATTCATAAGGTTTGTGGAGCATAAAGAAAAATACGAAAGTCTATACAAAAAGTTTATCGAACTAAACAAAGATGACCCTCGTTATCACAAAGATAATATTCAAACTATGCCGAATAACGAAAACAGCAGATAATGAACACAAATCAACTATTACTTGGTATACTTTCTGACAATCACGGCGAGAATTATCAAGTGATTGAAGATACTTTGTGCGATTGCGACGCAATTTTGCATGCTGGCGACGTCGGGCAATTCAAAATTCTCAAGAGTTTGAATAGTCTCTCCATACCACTTTATGTTGCAACAGGGAATAATGATCGTGCTATGGTTCGGCAATTCAGCAAGGAGTTTAAAATGCTGACATTTGATAAAGTCGGCTTAAGAGTGCTGATGACACACGACCCAGGGGCTTACAATCCTTACGTTCTTGAAGATCCACCGAAGCGAATTCTTGAAAAGATTGACGAATTCAAACCTCATCTCTTTGTTTTTGGTCACTGGCACATAAGATATGCTGAATTTCACAAAGGAATCTACTGTTTCAATCCGGGTTCTGTAACAAAGAAATATTGTCGTGATGGAAAACCGGGATTCTCTAAAATATTGGTTAGGAAAGCGTCCAATAACGATAAATTTTCGTTTGAACCTGAATATTTCAACCTGTAAATTTGATTCCGAACAATCAAGAAAGATTTTCGTTATATAAATTTAGTAATATGATTAATCTTTCATCAACTGTATCTGGAGTAAAGAATGTTCAATTTCGGCATAAAGGATAAAAAAGTACATTTCAAACTAACTGGTGATAATAAAAGGAGTTCGAGTGGCAAAGGAGCGTTCAAGCTCAATTTTATGAGAGAGAATAAAGCAAAAAGCAATCAGCGTGAAGTAGATTCGCCGTTATTTGGGAAAATGGTTGTGCCTGACCAGCGCAAATTTCTTGGAATGAGTAAAAAGATGCAGTTCAGATTTTACTTACTAATTATCGCAATTATTGGTGCTGCGTTATTGGTTGGTAATAATCTGCTAGCTACATTTGCGGAAATCAACGAATCTCGAAGAGAAGGCTCAGACACTTCCGAATTTGACGCGCTCCGGGGATTATACACAGAGCGTGAAGGTGACAGTTCTTTGTCGCCAAATTTCGGTATTGTTGAGGAAGATGCAAGTGATAATCCGGACTTTCAGCTTCCATCCTCGGACCCGCTTGTTTCTGTAGATGAATCCGATATTGAAACCTTGTCAAATGACACTACCGAGGAGAAACCTTCTCCGAAACCAGATTCTGCGACCGAAAAAAACACAGAATCGGATGCAAAAAATGATGACCCTTTAGAGAAATTTGAAATTGATGACAAAGATGTTCCACGTGATGAGCATGGCTTGAAACCTCAGGTTACTTTGCCCGTAGGTGTTTATGATAAAGTCGATTATAATGCTGACGAGAATCCTGCATTTCATGCTGAACTATTAGGGAAAATGAACCTTCTTGACGCGCTTCAAGTGAAAAAACTCGCAAATCCCTATAAACAAATTAAGGCTGAGGGCGAGAAAATCGACACATGGTACAAAACATACAAAAATTCAAGCAAACTCAAGGATTATACCGGTCGCATATTCGAAATAGAGGCGACTATTTTCAAACTTGAGAAAAAGCCATGTGAATATTTCAACATTAAAAGCAGCGACATAAACGGTCAGACACATATTTGGCAGGGGATTCTCGCATTTCGATATCTGGTGTCATATCCGGTTGGTAACAAGCTTGATGAAAAACTTCAAGACGAGCTTGGTTTCGTTTCGTTTACTGCACTTAAACTTCCTGATTGGATTACACCTGGGCGTGTTTACGATGAAAAAGCTCTACCACTGCGTGTGAAATGCGCAGGAGCGTTTTACGGTGTCCCTTACGTTGACCCGAATGTCCTTGAGGGTGTGAAGCAGGATTCGATATCAATGCCGCATATAGTTTTGGGCGTAACAGAACAGGTGGATTCACTCAAACCGGTTATTGATAATGAACTAATAAATAGAATTTTCGACGGTAACAGTTACACGATGCAGAAAGTGCCGATTATCGCGCTCTTAAATTTGCTTTACTCAATAAAATTCATGCCCGAAGAAAAAATCGAAGAACTTATCAAAAACTATGACCCGTCAATCGGATATTTCGATTTGCTCAATAATCCTCCGGTTTTCCGCAAGGTTTCACCTGTTGTTCGATTCATCGGCGAGTTGGGTCCGATTGTCAGAGAAACTCAGCCTATGAAGCGATTTGTCAACATTCGACCGAATCCCTACAATATTAGAAGTTTCAAACTCGGTGCGCTTAGGATTACAAAATATGATAAACCCCGAAATGTCATCTTTGATACGCTGAATGTTGAGATTATCAATCCGCACACTGGCAAGTATGTTTCTGAAGGGACATCGATTTGTCCGGAAACAGGTAAGAAAATTGATAAAGCTTATTTGACTGCAGGCGATTCAGTTGAAATTTACGGTTACATGCTCTTCAATTGGCGATACCTTTCACAGGATGGCGATTTTATCACCAACCCGAGAATTGTTGCTCTGAAGGTCAGACAGATTGTGTCAACACCGGAAAATGTCAGCAGCATCAAGTGGATTTTTCTGGCGATTGTCATTATCGTAATCGTAATTGTAATCATACTTATGAAAAAAGAGCGTAAAAATGCTACTGAGTTTCGCAAGCAGTTTTTTCGCTCGCATATGCAGAAAGCTGGGCTGACAAAAGCAGGTGTAGCAAAAACTGGTGTGAATGCTGATGCTATACCTGATGAAAATACTGTTGATTCCTCAACCGAAGACAAAAAGAATGAAAACACAGATGCCGAGTCTGAAAAGTAGCAAAAGAATTTAGATTTTGCTAAAATATAAAAATGACACCATTTGATTTGCTTAATGTTAAGGAAACCTATCGATTGCAGACTTTCTGCTTTAAGTTTACAACATTGTCAATAGGTCAAATAACTCTTGAGTCCTACTGACAATGCTGTGTGTATAAGCAGGTTTACCTGTGAGGTTTTATGAACATATTTGCAAATATTACAAAACAATTATCGAGCAAGCACATTATCTTCTTTAGTACGTTGGATGAAAAGCAACTTTCGACACTCGAACCCATAGAACGAAAGTATGTCGAGAATTCATCGTTGAGTCGACAGAAAGAATTTGCAACAGGCAGATGGTGTGCAAAACAAGCGATGCTTAAGCTTGGTATTGGTACAAATATGATTCTAATGGGTCCGAATAATGAACCTGTTTGGCGAAACGATATAACCGGAAGCATAACTCATACTGACAAGGCATTTTGTGCTGCGGTAACCGACAACAAAGATTTACATTCAATTGGCATTGATATTGAGCAGCGAAATCGGAGAATTAGCCCTCATGCACTTGCGCTTATTCTTAATGATGACGAGAAAGCATGGATTGCGCAGACGGGAAAGCGCAGGTGGTTTTATGAGAATCTTGTTTTCAGCGCGAAGGAAAGCATCTATAAAATGATTTCATCAGTTATCAACAAAGAATTTTTCTTTGATTCTGTTTCAATTTATCAACCGATTTCAAAGCAGAGTTGGCTTTTATTGTGGTCGTCACGACTTAGCGAGATGAAATCGAAGCTGGCATTTTATAGAAGAAGCGGTGTTTTAACAGCGGAACTTAAGAAGGATTTGGGAAGCGGATTCGAAGCAACGAGCAGATTTGACGTATATTATTTCTTTGATAGAAAGTGGATTGTAACAGCAGCATTCAACTAATCAGGTCAAATTTTCTTGAATATTAAAAGGCGAGTTATTCTGTGCAAAAACTATTATAATCGTATTTGATATTAAATTGAAAAAGCAATAAAGGGCAATGAGTTATGAAACAGAACATTCTTACAATGCTTGTTGTTTTGGTACTTTCATCGTTGGTTGTTTCCTGTGACATCGGAAATAACGTCAGTGTTGCGCTTGACATAAAGTTTTTCGAGTTTGACGAAATACTACCCGGTGAAACTTCCGAAAAAATCTTTGTGCTGACGAATAAAACCGAAAGTGCGATTACAATATTCGATACAGAATTCAAAGGCAGTCATGCCAGTCAATTTAACGTTCTCGAAGGTTCTGCACCACCTGAAATCGTAGTCGCAGCAAGTGGTATTCATAACATTAAAATCGAATTCGCACCTGAAATTCAAGGTGGACTTGCTTGGGCACAATTTAACATTTTCTTCAGGAATGTTGACGGTGAGAGCTTGAACATCATTATCAACCTCAAGGGTAAAGGTAAGCAGTTCAACGATATTCAAACGACCCCCGATTCACTGTATTACGAAAAAACTGTGCTTGATGAAAATAAATCGAAAACAATCGCAATCTCCAATATCGATTACCTGTCACTTAATATCACAGAAATTTCAATCACAGGAACAGATTTCGAAATCATCTCAGGTTGGACAGACACACCTGTAATTCTGCAAAAAGACGAGTTTTTCGAAATAGTGATTTCATATAAACCACAGATTGAAGGATTTTCATCTGAGAATCTTTTAATCACTCACGATGACCCGAGTAAAACTTCCCCGCTTGAAGTTGCTCTAACCGGACATGCAATTGCACAACGCATTTACACCATTTCCGCAGTTACGCGAGGGACAATATTTACGAAGCTTGAAGGTAATGAAGTTAGTGTTTTCAGAGGTACTGACGTTGATGCGCCCTATGATGAAGATTTCGTTAAAGTTCCAATAGGCTTCACTTTTCAGTTTTTCACATCGGATAACGCTGAAGTTTATATTGGTGCGAACGGTTTTCTATCTTTTGATGAGCCAGCATCGATGAATGCGCAAAACACAGAAATTGCCAGCACGGATGCTCCGTACAATTATATTGCTGTTCTCTGGGATGACCTGATTGTCGAGAATTATGGTGATGAGGACATGGTTTTGTATGAAACAACCGGTATTGCGCCGATGCGCGTGTTTACGGTTGAATGGCAGTCGTTAACTATTGTCAGCGGTGGGGAAACGACACATGTAACTTTCGGGGTTCAGCTTTTTGAGGAGACAAACGAGATTTTGATGTATTACAGCAGCGACAACAATGTTTTGGACATGTCAGCGACAATAGGAATTGAGAACGAAAGCGGTAGGAATGGATTTATGGACATTGAAATGTTATCGCCCAATGTTATCGCGATTCCCGTGGATGATATGAAATTCACTCCCTCATGGCGTACGAC
>JAIOTL010000437.1 GCA_021106775.1 Planctomycetota bacterium
CCCACGATTTTCATGTTCGCAGGTACGATGTTTTTGAAAACACCTAATTTTGGCTGGTCATATGTTTCATATTGCGATGCAGCAAAACTCGGTGCTTTAGCATCTTCTTTGGTTTCAAATTCCTGAAATTCTTCGCTGACTTCTTCGAACATTTCTTCATTCTGAGCATCAGAGGAGAATGGGCCCGTGCTTTTTTGCTCAGTGATATCCTCTTTTTCAGCATCACGAGGAATGCTTGCAGTCATTTCACCTGCATACTCGTTGATTGGAAAAGTACTTTTACAATTGGGACAGCGGATTTTCTTGCCGACAAATTCTTTGTCAACATTCATTTTTTGTTCACAATGGGGACATTGCGTGATAATTTTTCCCATTATTTATCCCTTTCAAAATAGGTAAAAACAAATATTCAAAGATATTAATTGTTCAGAATTTAACCGAAATTAAAACGAAACGATAACATATTAATACTTATAAATATTAATATGCAAGTATTAAGGTAATTTTATTAAAGAATGATTTGTTAATTGTCGATAGCGGCGATTCCAGGCAGTGTTTTTCCTTCGAGAAACTCAAGCGCAGCACCGCCACCAGTGCTGATATGACTGATTTTATCGGCAATTCCAAATTTCTCGACAGCAGCAACGGCATCTCCACCGCCAACGATAGTCAAACCATCGGTTTTCGCAAAAGCCTGGCAAATGCTGCATGTGCCAGTCTCAAACGCATCACGCTCGAAAACTCCAACAGGTCCGTTGAAAAGAATCGTTTTCGCGTTCAAAATCTCGTTTGAAAACTGTTCAACCGTCTTCGGACCAATGTCAAAACCTGTAAGATTGTCAGGGATTTCACGCTCAACAACGCTCGTTTCAGATTTCGAGCTGGTAATGTCTGAGGCAATGACGTGGTCAACCGGCAGAATCACTTTCAATCCGCAACTTTCCCATTCTTTGAGCATTTTCCTTGTTTTTTCGAGCAAATCCTGCTCAACGCGACTTTTGCCGATTTTAACACCTTTCGCAGCCAAAAAAGTAAAAGCCATCGCGCCGCCGATACAGAAAACATCAAAGTTTTTCGATAGATTTTCGAAAATCGGTAATTTATCAGAAACTTTCGCTCCTCCCAGAACTGCAAGAACAGGTTTTTTCGGGTTTTTGAAAAAAGTTCCCAAATTTTGAATTTCATTGAAAACGAGATAACCCGCAGCGGATGGAATGTATTTAGGAGGAATAATCATCGACGCTTCTGCTCGATGCATTGTGCCAAATGCTTCACAAACGAAGAAATCAGCCAATTTCGCGAGCTTTTTACCGAATTCCTCGCAGCCAGCTTTTTCTTCTTTGTGGAAACGCAGGTTTTCGAGCAAAATTACATCTCCTGGCATGAGTTTTGCGCATATTTCTTCAACCTCAGAGCCGATGCAGTCTTCAAGTGTTCGTACATCTTTCCCCAAAATCCTCGACAATTCTCTGCCAACCGGTTTCATGCTTAATTCAGGTACAATTTCGCCTTTCGGTCTTCCAAGATGGCTGATTAATATCACGGATACGCCATCTGCTAAAAGTTTGTTAATTGTTGGTTTCGCAGCATGAAGTCGTGCGGAACTCTGAACTTTGCCGTCTTTAATTGGCACATTAAAATCAACTCTCAGCAAAACTCGCTTCCCTTTGAAATCAAAATCATCTATACTTTTTACCGTCATTGGAAACCTTTCAGATTAGATATGAAACCCAAAAGAATACACACGCTCATTGAGCATTCGGCACTGATTGCAAACGAATTTACTTCGAATGCTGCAAAAACGCAACGTTTATATGAAAATGCGAACATAATTGCAGGATTCAAAGGACATGCAAACTCCTTAAAACACTTGCTTGCAAGGATTTGTCAGGAATCTGGGATAAAACTCGATTTTTTTGATGAACAGGGATTAAAGCAGAAGATTTTTAGTGATGAATCGGTTTCAGCGGCGTTGTTTTTCCAGAATTTGTTTCCACCCTTGCAGAATTTTCGCAATAAACATGTCCACTGGGCAAAATTTCGGCATGATGATTGGGTTCGTCAGCGGATAAATTATTCGTTTATAAATTCTGCGAATCTTGGTACAGAGTCTTATTCACCTATGCTCGAACTCGCTGAGATTCTCCGCATGCAGGAGATTTTAGGCAATTGTTCGGACAAGAATTTTACTTTGCTCTTTGTACCAGACAAGCCTGAATCGCCCGTATCTGCTCATTCTGCGATAATTGCTGCGGTTTTGCTCGATATGCATGTTAATTTGATGCTTCCCGAATCGCATCCCCTTGATTTCGAGGTTGTTTCCAAAGCTGAAACTCTCGCGTTCAGAAAAAACAAGAATTTCAGGTTGTTTCCGACACCTAATCCAAAGGTTTTAGAGGAAAGCGATGTAATCTTACGGGTATCGTGGGCTCAGCTTGCTGACGATTACAAATTTCACGTGCAAATGAATCTTTTTAATGAGATGAAAAAATCGTGGAATGAGAATTTAATTCCCGATAATTCGAAGGTTTTACGTGCTTTTTCATATCCGCATTTCACAACAGCAAACACTGCATTTATCGAACAGGCATTGCGGAAACTCCTAAATTATCTGATGAATTAGAAATAAATAATGATAGAAAATTGCGCTGCTCCAGAATCTTTGTAAATGGTCTCATTTAGTGCGATTTGATAGGTAATTTTAGCCATCAGCCAGACTTCGACGAAATTCGCATAAACCGGCAAAGTACCGCGCAATTCTGTATGCAA
Source organism: Planctomycetota bacterium (assembly GCA_021106775.1). The sequence goes on from JAIOTL010000437.1 coordinate 2,770, forward strand.
GAATCCAAAACGTCCTGAATCACTCCAATAATCTTGGTTATAATTCAGCATAACAATGAAAAAGTTATTCAAACCAGCGAAAAATCTGTAATCCGTGCCTGTGCCGGAATCATAATCCATCACAATCTCAAGACCATAGTTTAGCTTAATTTCTTCGATTTCTAAAACATTCAGACACTCCGCAATGTTGTTGGCATCAGGTAAAGACTGCATCCTGAATATAAATTCACTGCTGTTTTCACTGCCATTAAACTGATTAATAAATTGATAATCCCTGAAACCGACGGTTATGCGTTCGTAAAAAGTAACATCAAGCGAGAAAATACCGGCAATTTCATCATGTTCATGCACCCATTGCTGTAAAAGACTAAATTCCGCCCGGAATTTCAAACCCTCTGCCGAATAAAAATCAGTCCCAGCACAATAATTGTAATAAATATCTTCCTCGCCTGCTGAAAACCCGTTTAGAGTTGGCATTCCGTAAGCGAAGTCGAGTTTAAGGTAGATTCCAAGATGGTTGCCAAGCTGATTGTTTCGCAAAACCTCATCAAGCTTGTCTTTCAGCAAACTGTATCCTTTTTCGTCCCGTCTTATCTCGAGCTCAAGAGCTTCGTAGTCCTGCTTCTTGACAAACAATTCCTCAGAAAGTGCGCGATTTTCATTCTCAAGTTTCTGCTTTTCAATCAGAGTATCCGCCAGCAAATCCTCCAACTCACGAAGCTCAAAAGGTGATTCGGTTTTGTCATCTTCATCAGTTTTTTCCGGTTTTTCCTCAGGATTCATAGCTTCTTCAGGATTTTTCACATAAGATTTCTTAAATGGTACATATGGCAAAAGCTTGCATAAATCACCAGCTTCAGCCTTGCCGTAATCATCTTTCGACAAAATTCGCCCAATACATTCCTCCTGCAGAACCTCGATAAGCTCAATCTTCGTTATAATGTGGTTTTTTCGGAAAACTTCAAGTCTGAATCCCTGTTTTAATCCGTCTTCCCAGCCGCCGTTTATCAGCAGAAGTTTGCATTCAGCGGTATCAACAGCTAAAACCTTGAAATATTGCTGTCCGCGTTTCAATCTTTCGAGTTCATCAAGCTTGTCCAACAGCCCTTTTATCTCGTCCTCTGACATGACCTTAATGCGTCCGGGTTTCGTCTGTGTCTGCGGAGATTCCTCTTTGTCTGCATCCTGCGCCAACGCTGGCAAAACAAGTATAAGCACGTACAGCAATGAAATTAAAAGTTTTTTCATGCGATACCTAAAATTGTGAGAATTTCAATGATTATACTATTCTGTGCTGATTTTCGCATTATTTAGTTCCTCAAGCGTACTTAGCACAACAAGTCGGAAAAAAAGCGAGATATTTTTGTTATTTAGTGCCTTTCTCAAAAAAACTTTCGCTTTCTCAATATCTTCGATTCGCAATGGTTGTAGAAGTTTCATTGCCCGGATGTATTGTATCTCAGGGATTAAATCATGATTCTTCGCTGCATTTTCAAGCTGAGTTTCTATATCTTTCTCATCTTCAACGGACAAATATCCTTTATCCTGGTAACTTTCAATAATCGCATCAGCTTTGTAAATTGCGGTTTTACCCGAAAAAGTTCCGATTTCGGTATAAATCTCCTTTATAAGCAAAACAGAAGTAGCAGCAATAATGGCTATAAATATAGAAAACAGAATCTTCATTTGTCGATTAAAACCATCGTTGATTTTAACATTATACTCAGCAGCATACAGAAAATTGATGCGGGACTGAAGCGAACCATGTGTTATTGAAGGTTTTGAGAGTATCCCACCGCCATAAATCCGCGCGATACCGTACAAAGCATCTATAAACGAGTTGTTGCCGATAAGATTGGCAGCAAACAAATCTGCCTGCCTTTCAAATCTTCGTGAAATATACCCGATTAAAAACCCAAACATCGATATCAAGCCTATTGCAGTGAACATTTCTCTTAAAGCAAGAATGTTGGAGGATGAAAAATTAAAGAAAAATCCTAATCTCAAAGACAAAGGTTCAAGAATAAGAAAGCTGATAAATATGAAAGAAATAAGCGACAAGAAATATATTTTCAGATGACCTTTATTCGCATGCCCAAGTTCGTGCGCAAAAACACCTTTAATTTCCTCATGAGTAAAGTTATTCAATATTGCGTCTGTAATAAAAACATATCTTACTTTCGAGAAGAAGCCCACTACCATTGCATTGGGTATTTTCAACTCACCTGTCTGCCAGAGCAGAATATTTCGATACTTCACTTTTGCTTTTTGTGCAATTTCATGGAGTTCTTGTTTCATCGGCGATTCAGGCATAATTTTGGCACGTAGAATTAATCTGATGAGAAATGGGAAACAAATTGCAATAATTACAACTGGCAACAACATCAGAACCGTTGAAACTGCGGGTGCTGAGAATTCCAGACTGCCGAAAAAGTCTGATTTTCCATCAATTGTCGAAAACACAAATTCCGCAATGGAAATCAATAACATCAACGGAAGCGGAATGAGCAGAAGTCGCAGATTGAAATCAATGTATTGGATAAAAGAGAAATCTTCTCTGCGGGCGATTCTGTCGATTTTGTAGAGTGAAAATAAAATAAGCAAATAATTGAGAATTGCAGGAAATACGAACAGTAATTCCTTCACAACCGGTATTTTGCCAAGTGAAATGCCAAAAACGTCAATATCGATTATAAAATGTCGCCAATTGAACTTTATTACGAGCAAAACAAACATGGCAAATGCAAAAGCAAGAACCGTGCTGCGAAGCAGGTTGGCAAGACGATAATTTTTGTTGCGAATGTTTTTTATGGCAAAATAACCAGCAATTCGACCAACACACCAAACTAATGCTGAGACTAGAAGAAATCCAGCCAGACTATTCAATGGGCTTAAATATCCACCGTCACCAATCGCCGATGAATCAACAAGCGTGTAAAGAATATACGATGCAATTAGATAAAAAAATATCAACATATATAAAACCTTCTAAAGTCTGGAATCATTCATTTGCAGATTCAGCACTTTCATTTGAAATCTCAGAATTGGGTATTTCACCCTTGAAAAGATTTATCGCTGCCTGAAGCTGTTTGTCAACCAGCTTTTCATCGAGAATATTTTGCTCATTCTCAGTGAGAAATGGTGGATTCCCGATAATCTCCTCAACATGATGCAGTACATAAACAAAATTGTCTTCTCGTACCGACAACGATATTTCAACATCAGGTTTAATTCCACCACGATAGAAATTTTCGGAATCGTAGAGCTTTAACGGTGTTTTGTCATACGGACAATATTCAAATTCCGGATAAATAACTTCATCGAACAATGTACCACATTTCGGGCAGTACATCTGTTTTGTATTTTTCTGGATACAACGTCCTGAAGGCGTGAAATAAAGGGCGGTTGTGAGTTTTATCTTGGAGATTTTATCGAAAATTTTCAGTTGGTATATGTTCTGAACCTTGCCCTTACCATATGTTCGTTTCCCGACAATTGATGCCCTTTGATGATCTTGCAGGGCACCAGCCAGGATTTCCGATGCTGATGCTGACATTTCATTCACGAGCAAAACAAGCGGAATATCAGGAAATATCGAATCTTCAGCAGTTTTGTACGAGAAATTGTTCTCAGCATTTCTGCCTGCGGTGTAAACAATCAGTTTATCTTTGGGCAGGAAATAATCGACGATTTTATTCACGATAAAAAGTTGACCACCACGATTAAATCGAATATCAACAATCAGCCCCTGAATTTTCTCGGTGTTTATCAGGTTTTTAAGTTCATTTTCAAAATCGTCAGCAGTTGTATCCTGAAAACCAGTAAGACGCAGGTATCCTATCTTCTTATCAGCAACATCAATCGATTTAACACCAACAACCGAAGGACTGACAATAATCTTACGAACAAGCATAAAGTCGAGGATTTCATCAGTTTTCCAACGTTTAATCGTCAGAATAACTTCACTGTCTTCTACTCCACTCAACTTTTCTACTGCTTCTTCCGCAGATTTAAACAATGCGTCTTTCCCGTCAATTTTAAGAATTTTATCGCCAGATTTAATTCCAGCTAGTAATGCTGGCGAATCAGGCATCGGAGTTAGAATGCGCAAATGATTGTCATCCTCAAGCTTTATCTGCACGCCGATACCAGCGAATTTGCCGGTTGTCGCTTTGTCAAACTTCATTACCTTCGGTGGAGGATAAAAAGAGGAATATACATCATCAAGCGACTTTATCATACCGTCAATCGCCTTAAAATAAAGCTGCTCAGAATCGATTTTCTCCTTGTAAAAATTCTCTTCGATTAAGTTATGTGCCTGCTTAATCGGTACGTCCTCGTCAATATTGGAGCCTTCGCGAATCAGCCAGGCAGCAAGGAAACCTATCAGGAAAATACTCGGTAAAAACCAAATTATGTTGTTTTCCGGCTTTTTATTTACCTTCAAAGAAGTTTTTGCTTGAGTTTGTTCTGCGATGCCTGTCGGTATATGCTCTGTTGGTTTTTCCATAAAAAACTTTGCTTAATCGGTTATTTGAATCTCAACAAATCCTAGTTACGAGAATTACACATTAACATATTTGAAAATAAGTAAAAGGACTGACATCTCTGTTGCTTTCTCTGCAAAATCTTGAAAATCTTATAAACAATGTAGTACTGTGTTTCAGGAGATTTATGTATTGGTAGGACAAGCTTCCTAGCCTGTCAAAGAGATACTCAAAGTGTCAGGCAAGATGCCTGACCTACCGTTTATTAATCAAAATTAATGTAACATTGCAGTAGTGGGAACAGAATTGTTTAAAAATTAGATATCGGTTTCTTCTTTCCATTGTTTGTATTTTTCGACGTCGTCAGCAGATGTTGCTGGGGTCATTGCCTGTAGATGCTTGTCAAAATCAGAAAACTCAAGAATGCGTATTTTCATCTGATATTTCTTGACTTCATCGATGCCACTATCGAAAAGCTCAGGTAATTGCTCGTTCATTTCGCTCAACATGTGCCCGGTTGCTTCTTTGCATAATCTTTCGATTTCTCTGCCTGAAAATCCTTTTGTTGCATCAACAAGTTTTTTAATGTCAAAATCAAACTTGAAACCCTGTTTCGATAGCAAAATGTCGAAAATCCTTCTGCGCGTATCTTTGTCCGGCAGAGGTATCAGGATTTTTTTCTCGAACCGAGAAAGCACCGCGGAATCGATGTCCCAAGGGCGATTTGTAGCAGCAATTGTCAGCACAAATACATCCGTTCTACCCTTTTCCGCAAGCCCGTCAAGCTCAGCCAAAAGCGTTGAAAGGATACGACGTTCAGGTCCAGAAGCATCCTCGCTGCGTTTCGGCGTAAGTGACTCAAACTCATCAAGAAACACAACCGCTGGCGTATGGTCTCGCGCGGTATCGAAAAGTGCCGAGATAATTTTAGTCGATTCACCGAAATATTTCGACAAAACGCTAGAAACTTTCACATTGAAGAATAATGCCTTGCCCTTGCTGGTTTTCAGCGCATTCGACGTCGCCGCTGCTAAAAGAGTCTTACCTGTGCCAGGAGGTCCGTAAAACAGAATATTACGCCATAATGAGATTTTCACGTCTACAGGAGGTTTTGCGATAGCGGACGCCAGCGTGTATTTAATGTCATTTTTGGTCTCCTCAAGACCTCCAATATCATCCCACGTTAAGTTCGAAATATGGATTAATTGCTGGACAATCCCTTCAATTTCAGGCGATTGTTCAAGTTTTTCCTTGGATTTCTCGCTTTTTCCAGAAGTATTGTTAATATCCGCCTTCTCACCCCCACGAATTTTACAAGCCATGTACAAATATTTCATGCCTTCGTCGCGTCGGCGATTTTCGAGGGTTTTTGACACAGTTTCAGCAGCCCATTTGAAAAGAAGTTTCGATGCTTTCTCAAGATGTTCCGCTGCTTCATCCCGCTTATCATCCTTATAAAATTTTGTCCCTTTTCGTAAATGTTCGTCAACTGCCTGCCGAATCTGTCCTCCAAGATTATAATCCATTTTTTCCTCGCATACTTGAAAATGCTGGAATAATATTTATCCTCTTACTGCATCTTACTGATTGTTAAAAACGAAAAAGGAGTCAAGATGGATAAATCAAAGTTGTCAGTGCTGATAATTTTAGCAATTATTCTCAGCGTTACGTTTAATATACAATTTATACCCGCTAAGGTATATGCACAATCTGATAATAGCGGTGCAGATGATAAAAGCCTCGGTACAAACGATAATACGGATAGGGCGCAAACATTGCTTGAACGTGCTCGAAAGCACATTGAGCAACAAAGACTTATTAATGCGCAGACCACGTTAACTTTGCTTCTCAGTACAGTTGACAGCAATAATGTCAGCGCGCAATTGATGCTTGCTGAAATTTATCAACAACGACTGCATTTAGTGAGTGTTGACACAAAAAAGCTTTTGAGCGAAAACATTCTCACAATTGCTGAAAATGTCCTTAAAAGCGACATAAAAAACGCAAAAGCAAACATGATTTTGGCGAAATATTATCGAGAAACATTCGATTTTGAAAAAACTATTGAATACGCCCAAATAGTTGTCAATGCTGAGCCGAAAAATTTCAATGCGCTCCTGATTTTGGCTGATTCTTACCTTTACAGCGGGAATAAGACCGAAGCTCTGAAAAATTATGAAAAAGCTAAGGAAATCAACCCGGAAAACGCAGATGTTTTAATCGCTCTGTTCGATTTGTGCGATGAAACTGAAGATTTGGATAAAATGATTGTGCTTGCTGAGGAGATTTACAGTATTGAGAATGTTCCTGTGAGTGTAAAAAGTGCAATCTGCATCGATACTGCAATTTCCGCTGACGCTGATGTTTCAAGGAAATTCATGAAAATGGCGGTGAAAATTCAACCTCAACTGAATTACCGACTCATTCTTTCCGCAATACCTGATACTACTGACTCTCAGGAAGAAAAGCAGTATAAACTTAAATTTATCGATGCTGCCAGAGTTAATATTTCCGCCCAGAATTCGCTGAGAGATCTCAAGGACATCCCTGTTACTGTGGTACCCGAAGTCAACCTTATGAAAGCGATTTTGTTTTTTCACATTGACGAGTTTGAGCAGGCATATGAATTTATAAAGAATTCTAATGCTTTTGATAATGACAATTTCCCGGAATTTAAGGAATATCAGGCATATATCGCTGAAAAGAACGACGATTTAGGCATGGCAATAGCAGCATTCAAGGTTTTGTCCGAGCGTGAACCTGAAGAAGGTTTGTACAAGCTAAAAGTTGCGATGTTTTCACGTATGAACAGGATTCTCACAGAGTTTCCCAAGGAGACCGATGCCAAAGGTAAAAAGGCTAAACTATTTACCGCGTATCGTTTGTTTTTCAATGCCTGGCTCAATTCTGATATGCCTGAAGCACAAAAAATTGTGGCATTCAACAAAACCCTGGATTTCGACCAGAAAAACCCGTGGATTAACAGGGAAAAAGGATTTATTGAGTTTAACCATCTTTTCGATTTCGATGCAGCCCTTAAATCTTACAAAATTGCCCACGAATATCTGCCTGAAGACATTTCAACTTCACTCTCACTTGCTATTTGCACAATGCTCACAACCGAGGAAAACAGTGAGGCAGAACAAATTCTTCTGAAATTGACGCAAAAATATCCGAATGATTTCATTTATCGTAAATATCTCACGCTTTACAACTCGATAAAAGACGGCAAAGTTGTTCCTGAGGCATATGCACTGTATTTTAAGGCGGCATACAGCGAGGATTTCAAGACACGCCTGTTAATCTGCGAAAAAGCACTCGAAAAACAGGAAAACTTGTTCGAGTCTTTGTTACTTTGGGCGAAACTGAACATAACATCGGCGATGCAATTTATTGAGAAACTCCGAAAATACGATTCCGATACAGAGGAGTTTAAGGTTCTTCAGGCAAAAGCAAACGAAATGCTGCATACGGCTGAAGAAAGTATCAAGCTTCCAATTGAAAATGCACGAAACGCCGAACAAAAACACGAAGCCCTATTCGAATATGCAAGTTTGCTCTCATTTACCAATAGGGAAAACGATGCATTGAGGTTGCTTGACGAAGTTGTAAATTCCTTGAATCCTTCTGCAGAAGCCATTTTGCTCGCGCTGAATCTGAACCTGAACGAACAGAACAACATAAATGCACATCTGAATGCTGCGAAACTAATCAACCTTTATCCAAAACATCCGTTTGTAAATTACAAAGATAGTCAGGTTTATTACCCGCTTGATTTCAGCAAATATATGCACGAAAATCAGAAAAATGAACAAGAAAACGTGCGTCCGAAGTTCGAGAAGGATAAAACATACAGATATCACCTCGTGCTTGATCTTACGGACTGGGGCGGAGAAAATACTGAAATGAATCTTGAATTCAGGCTGGCAGCAAAAGTTGTCGAAATTCTGACACCTGGATTTTACAAGCTTGAACTCGAAATGCTCTGCGCACGCGGAACGGATATTTTCGATGAACTTTTCGACAAAACATTTATTGTCGAGATGTCCGATATTTTGGGGCTTTGCTCGTTTAATCTTGAAAAGGCATCTGCAGAAGTCGACGAAGTATCGATGTCAAAGTTTTCAAGTCTTGTCCTGCCATACATCACCGAAATGTTCGCGTTTGCACCTGCTGACAAACTCATAAAAAAGGGTGATAAGTGGATAAAACGCACGCAGGGAGGGATGATGCATTTCTCAGATTCGAACGAAGCATCATTTATCGCGAAAGCAGGCGTGAAGGATGCTGAAATCGTTCGGCTCATCAAGTCTGGCAACGAATATTTAGGTATACTCGCCGACTTCAAATCCGCGCTTGTGTTCGACAAAACAAAGTATCTGGCAAGTGAAATGACTTTCGAATTCTGGACGCTGATTCCCGACCCGCTCGACAAAACCGGACTTGACAGGCTCGAAGCAAAGACCAGCGGAAGTATCACGTTGACTCTCTGCAAGTAAAGTGTTTTCAAGTTATGCGAACACAACATATTGCAGTGTTGCATTAATTTCGCTACATTGTCGGTAGGTCAGGCATCTTGCCTGATACTCAGAATCAATTTAAACAGGCAAGGATGCCTATTCTACCATTCACTGAAACTTTTATTACAGTGCACTAGTTTATCGGGAATTCTGGGTTGACATACCGAGATTTCGTATTAATATTTACTTTTTGCATGACTACCCGGTAGTGTAATCGGTAACACTAGAGTTTCTGGTACTCTCATTCTTGGTTCGAGTCCGAGCCGGGTAGCCACAAAATCAACAGGTCGGGCAAATTCCCGACCTTTTTTTGCATCCCACCCAAAAATCGCTATAATATCGATATACATTGATATACATGAACCATTAACTTTGCTGCGAATTACAGTTTATCTTATGAATAATTGCTTCACTTAATTGTTATAATATTTGGGAACTTTTAGGGGTGCTGATATGAAACCGATAAATGCTTTTGCATATTTAATTTTCTTTTTGGTGATTGTGTTGGGTGCTTTGCTTGCTTACAGCGCATATAGCATAATCGATGGTTATGAGGAAAGTATGTGGGCGGTCGGCATAATCCTTGTGTTTTTCTTCTTTCTCGCACTTTTCCTTGCTGCGACCGTTAAAATCGCTGACCAATGGGAGCGTGCAATCGTTCTGCGTCTCGGTAAATTCAAGAAAATGCAAGGTCCCGGACTTTTTTTCATCATCCCAATTATCGACACTATCCCCTACTGGATTGACCTGCGCGTGATAACAACGCCGTTCAAGGCTGAAAAAACTCTGACGAAAGACACGGTGCCGGTTGATGTCGATGCTGTGCTGTTCTGGCAGGTGAAAGACCCTGAGAAATGCGCACTTGAGGTCGAGGATTACAAGCAGGCAATAAGCTGGGCTTCCCAAACCGCACTTCGCGACGTCATCGGCAAGTCAAACCTGTCCGAAATGCTCGAAGGGAGAGAGAGGATTGACACCGAGCTGGCTGCGATTATCGAGGACCGTACTGCACCATGGGGTGTGCATGTGATTTCAGTGGAAATTCGCGATGTACTGATTCCGCAAGGATTACAGCATGCGATGTCGATGCAGGCACAGGCAGAGCGTGAACGTCAGGCACGTGTGATTTTGGGTGATTCCGAGCGTCAGATTGCCCACAGTTTTGAGGAAGCTTCGAAAGCTTATGCGAATAACCCGACTGCTCTGCATCTGCGAGCAATGAACATGCTTTTTGAGGGCTTGAAGGAGAAAGGTTCACTGATAATCGTACCTTCTTCCGCGCTTGATACTATGAATCTCGGAGCAATGACAGGTCTTGCAGCACTGGCGAAACCAGAAAAAACGGCACCTGAAAATCCTGATGAATCGAAAGATCGTATGCAATCAGAGTCATAATTTCACGTAATTCTGAAGATGCTGAAAGGTTCATAAGATTGAATACAACTAATCGATTATAAGATAAAAGTTGCGAACTGATTAATTGTCTCGTAAAATATTTACAGAATAATACTGATTATGAATTACTTTTTACTGTGTTTAATGCTATGATATTTACTCAAGATGCTAATTGTGAGGATGATAATGATTTTTCATCGGAAGAAATTGTTTTTTTTGATTGTTCTCGCTGCTATGTTTTTTTCTGGATGTTCTGTTGGGTTTAAAAAGTTTTATTCCAAACCTGCGAAGCTTGATTTTGGAGTTGTAAACC
>JAIOTL010000043.1 GCA_021106775.1 Planctomycetota bacterium
AAATAACGTAGCAATCGGTGAAATTCAGAACGTACAAAAAAAATGTATGTTTACATGCTTATATGCGATAGAATCCGGTCTACAACTTGTTCAATCGTCAGATTCGTTGTATCAACAATGATTGCGTCATCAGGAATGCGCAAAGCGCCGAATGGTCGAGCCTTGTCAGCGTTATCTCGGTCATTTATCTGAGAAATCAGCGTATTCAACTCGGTCTTCTTGCCCATGCGTTCAAAATCCCGCAACCGCCTGTGCGCCCGTTCATCAGGGGTAGCATCGAGATAGAACTTAAATTTTGCATTCGTAAAAACAACCGAACCCTGGTCACGCCCTTCGGTTACAAGGTTTCCACGCTTGCCGATTTCCTGCAGCATCTTCATACATGAATTTCGAGCAACATTGTTGTCAGCGATAAATTTGATATATTTTTCAATTCGTCCATCACGCAGATTGATGTCGGGAATCGGTTGAGATTTTAGATAAAAAACCGTGCTCATCGTGCCGGTATCTGCACAATTTTCTATTTTGCAATACCATTTAATGTGTTCTATATGTCTGCTCACAAAACTGGGGTCGAGTTCAGCCTCTTCCGCATCAGCAATTTCAAGCATAGCAAAGGTCAACCCGCGATACATCACGCCGGAATCGAGATAATTCCAGCGAAGTTTGCGTGCAACGAGCCTGGCAACCGTACTCTTGCCTGTGCCGGCAGGTCCATCAATTGTGATAATATTCTCTGGCATAATATCTCCGGTTTTGCTGACTGTTAATCAATAATTTCTGAAACCAAGGGCATTTCAAGTTGGTTTCCACCAATTTCCACGCAATCACGCAATTTCGTGCTGAAGTATTCCGCTTGCGCAGAATCAACATTTTTTGGTGCGAAAATCTCGAAAATCTCATCACCAGCAACGATTTCCTCGCCAATGCTCTTGAGTTTCTTGAAACCACAGAAGGGGTTGATTTCATCGGTAACTTTTTTTCGCCCACCTCCAAACTCGACGAGGAGCCAGCCTATTTTTTTCGTCTCAAATCCTTCGATAAATCCTGTTTTCTCTGCCTTTACGACGATTTTCTGCGAATTGCTGTCCTGTAGTTTCTGGAGTTTCTCAAGTGTGTGATTCTGTCCGTTAGTCTGTGTGTAAACCATGCGTTCAAAGAGTTCAAAAGCTTTTCCGTTCTGCAAAGTCTGTTGTGCTAGCTTTTGCGCGGATTTAACATCAATTTTCAATCCGATTGCAAACATGCGCGATGCAAGCGTGAGGGAAAGCTGCGTTGCCGACGTTTCCGTATGTTGCCCCTGCAGAATCTCATACGATTCAATAATCTCAAGCAAATTGCCTGAATACAATCCCAAAGGCTGATTCATGTCCGTAAGAAGTGCCTGTACGCGCAAATTCAACGCTTTCCCAACATTGACAAGCATTTGCGCAAGTTTTTTTGCATCAGCATAATCCTCAATGAACGCTCCTGTGCCGAATTTCACGTCCATGACCAATCCGTTAAGACCCTCCGCCAGCTTCTTGCTGAGGATAGAAGCACAGATTAACTCAAAGGATTCAACAGTTCCGGTAACATCGCGCAAGGCATAAATGCGTTTGTCAAGCGGAGCAATCTTTGCTGTCTGCCCTATGATTGCAAGCCCGTGCTCGTTACATTGCTTTAGAAATTGTTCGCGTGAAAGCTGGGTCGTAAATCCCGGAATCGCTTCAAGTTTATCCAATGTTCCGCCTGTATGACCGAGTGAACGCCCTGAAATCATCGGCACAATCAGACCGGATGCTGCGACGATTGGTGCGAGTATAAAGGTCGTTTTATCGCCAACTCCGCCCGTAGAATGCTTGTCAACCGCTGTCCGCTCAAACTCAGCAGGCATAATCCGCTCGCCTGAGCTGACAAAAATGTCCGTAATATCAGCAGTCTCCTGAAACGTCAAACCTTGTAAAACAACCGCCATGAGCCATGCAGACATCTGATAATCAGCAATTTCACCAGCAAGAAATTTTTCGAACCATGCCTTGTTCTGCACAAAACTGTGCGGAATTTTTCTGCGCGTTTCATTTATAAACACTGATGGAGTGATTTCATCGTGCATTGCGAACCTCTGTAAACGCGGTTTCTTGAAATTATGCCTGGCTTTTTAATATATTGAAGAAACTCCTGCCGGCAATACTTTTTTCTCGGATATTGAAATTATCTGTGATGGTGGCAGCAATATCAGCGGTTGATGAGTGTGTCCTTAAATCCACGAAACCTTTGCGGAAGTTTGGTGCGAAAGCAATTGTCGGTACACATTCGCGGGTGTGGTCGGTGCCTTTGAACGATGGATCGCAGCCGTGGTCAGCGGTGAGGATGATTAACGTATCGTTGTGAAGCATGTTGAGCCATTTGCCCAGAAAATCGTCAAATTCCTTGAGTGCCTGCCCGAAACCCTTGGAATCACGACGATGCCCGTAAAGTGTGTCAAAATCGATGAGATTCACGAACACAAATTTTTCCGTGTCAAATTTACCCGTTAAATCTTGCAGAATCTCGTATGCTTCAAGATTCGTATGTGCTTCGTACGCTTTATCAACACCACTATTATTGAAGAGTGATTTAATTTTTCCCACAGAAGCAGTCGAAACATTTTGCTCGGAAAGCACGTTGAGCAAGGTTTTGCCTGGTGGTGCAATCGTGAAATCCTGCCTGTTCGTCGTGCGTTTGAAGCTTTTTGCGGTTTTACCGATGAACGGACGAGCGATAACCCGCGAAATGTTGAAATTATCAACAATTTTGCGCGAAATCTCGCAAAGCTTATATAATCGCTCAAGCCCGAAATGCTCCTCATGGGCAGCAATCTGAAGAACAGAATCAGCAGAAGTGTATAGAATTGGCATGCCAGAATTAATGTGCTGAGTTCCGAGAACCTTGATAATCTCTGTGCCCGAGGCTACAACGTTCCCGATAAAGCCGTCAATATCAGATTTCTCAACGATTTCATGAACAATTTCATCAGGAAAACCGCCCGGGAAGTACGAAAAATCGGCATCTGAGATAAGTCCTGCAATTTCCCAGTGTCCGGTTGTTGAATCTTTACCAAGGCTCTTGAAATCTGAACGCCCGATGTACGACGAGAAATATCCGTCCTGCTCGAACAGCGACAATCCAAGCATGTTACCGAGTCCAAGGCGTGAAAACGTCGGAAGTTTCAGGTCGGGGTTGGCGTTGGCGACACTTCTCAGCGTGTTTGCTCCTGCATCGCCGTACTTCTCCGACTCTCTGGAAGCACCACAACCCACGCCGTCCATCACAATTAAATAAACTCTGTCATACATTTCGTGCCTCAATAAATTCTTCAAGGATTTTGATTGATGCAGACGCGCCGATTCGGTTGGCACCTGCATTTATCATTAATTCTGCTTTTTCCCAGCTTCTGATTCCGCCTGACGCCTTGACGCCCATACTTTCTCCAACAATTTCACGCATGAGTTTTATATCATCAGCATTAGCACCTGCTGTTGAAAAACCTGTACTTGTTTTCACGAACGCAGCCCCGGCATCAACACTTGCCTTGCACACAGCAATTTTCTCTTCTCGAGTTAGAAGCGAGGTCTCGATGATGACTTTAACGGGATATGGCGCAGAAGCTTTCACAATTGCCGAAATATCCTCTATAACCCGTCGAAAATCACGGTCTTTGAGCAAGCCGACATTTATAACCATGTCAATTTCTTTCGCACCCGCTAAAATCGCATTCGATGCTTCATACGCCTTCGATTCAGTTGTCATCGCACCTAGAGGGAATCCGACAACAGAAATAGGCAGAACCTTCGAACCTTCAAGAAGCTCTGCACACCTCGCAATTCGAGCAGAATTTACGCATACGGTCTTAAACCTGTATGTTCGCGCTTCTTCACATACACGCGAAATATCCTCAAAGCTTGCATCAGCGTTGAGAATAGTGTGGTCAATGAGTTGCGCCAGTTCATCAGTTGTTTTAATCTCAATATTCATAGTTCACCTTCTTCAGCCTCATTTCATTAACATAGTATATAGATGAATTAACTGTTACATAAGACAAATACTTTTTTTGTCAGATAAACAATTTTACCTTTTAATAAAATATATTTCCCTACCTGATATATTCTAATAAAATTACATAATTAAAAAATTTCAGTTTGTGAATCAAGAAAATATGAGGGCAAATCATGTTAATAGCAAATATGGCAGGTTATGACCTGAACACGATGATAAATTCTCTCAATGATCCGTTTGCAATTGCTGGCTTGATTGCCGGTATTATCTCACTTTTATGGGGCTGGCGTTTTTTCCGTATTTTTGTCTTTGTTGCTGGTGCAATGGTCGGCATTTACTGTGGCGCAATCATTTCTTCGTTTATTCCACCTGAATTTTTCGGGTCAGCGGATATTCTGGGGTATTTTCCTTTGATTTTAGGTGCGCTTTTTGCATTTACAGCCTTACCGTACATTCGATATGCATTGTTCATGCTTGCGGGTTTTGGGGGTGGTTATGCGTTGTATTTAATGGGTATGGCGATGTTTGACGGTGAATACAGGCATTATTTCGCGATTTCGGGTTTTGTTGTATGCGGATTATTCAGTCTGGCGTTTTTCGAAGTAATTATCGTGCTTGGAACGAGCATTCTTGGTGCTTCTACAATTATCACATGCGTGCTTTATTTCCTGAACAATCTTACGTATCATGTAAATGCTGGTGTTACGGTGTCATATTATGACCTGATTTCACATGATTATGCATGGGCAATCCCGCTTGCGCTTGTTGTTCTGGCAATTGTCGGCATGCTGATTCAGATGAAACTTCTGCCCGAAGAAGGCATCAAAAAACCGCAAAAAAAGTCCAAAAACAAGGAAGATTAACTGTTTGCTGTGTCTTTTATCAAATGAAGCAATTTCGTGAGTATGCGCGAGGTTGCGCCCCAGATTTTGCGGTTCTCGAAGAAATAATCTGTCAGATGATATTGCCTACCGTCGTATTCGTAACATGCGGGTTTATTGTTTTCTGGTGCAAGTAAATGTGTAAGGGGAATTTCGATAATTTCGCTTACTTCCTCTTTCTGTGCCTTGAATTTAAGCTGTTTTACACTAGCAAGCACCGGTGTAATAGCAAAATTCGATGTTATTGTCTCTTCATCGTCAAGAAGCCCGATGATTTCTATGTTTTCGCGTTCAAGCGCAATTTCCTCGTGCGCCTCGCGGATTGCAGTTTCAACGAGGGTCGAGTCATCCGGGTCTTTGTGTCCGCCTGGGAACGCGATATTTCCAGGATGATTCGCAAGTTTCTCGCTTCTGCGAATGAAAACCAAGGAAAAAGAATTGACAGGATTAGATAAACTTCTTGAATAATTGAATTTCATCGGAATAAGAACAGCGGACAGATGGTTTTTCTCGTTCGTGCAGATGTTTCTCTGCCGATTGTTGACAAGCTCGCGTAATTTATTCTTAAAGTCATCAATTTTCATCTGTTGCCTCGATTCTGCTAAATTCCGCATGAATCAAGCTTTTTACTGTTCCCGAATTTATCACCCCTAGAATTAAAGATTCCAGCTTGTTTTGCATATTTATATAGATTTCCGATGGGAGATTAAGTGTAAACGTTGACTTCTCTGGGATTTTGTGTAAATAGTTCTGCTTCTTGTTCTGCAGATTATTAATGGAGAGCATGCATTCTGGCGAATCGTAAAGCGCAAAAGCAAGCTTGTTTTCACCTTCGGAAAGTGTGAATTCGTAAGAGTCTGAGGCTATGTGAATTCTCATTTTCGTTGTAAAACGTGCATTGACAGTAAGCGTGTTGCCTTGCAGCGTGATTGTAATCGTGGACTTTTCATTGAGTTCGGACAATTTTTGCTCGTAAAGCACTTCTGAGAATATTTTGTTGTGATTCAGCACGTAAATTGTCAGGGCTGCAATTAGCGCAATTAGCACCACGAACAAAATAAATCCCGAATAAACATTTTTCGATTCGCGACCGAACCGACTTTCATTACTCATATTTTACCTGCAATTACTCATTATTTTAATATTATAATTTATCATTTGAAATTGTAATCATTTCATTGCAATGTTTAACATTGTATTCTTGTGAAAATATTTTCGAGGTAAATATGACAATAGAGAGAACTATGATAATTTTTAAGCCTGATGCTGTTGAACGTGCACTCGTCGGCAGAATTTTATGTCGATTCGAAGAAAAAGGGTTGAAAATAGTCGGCATGAAGTTTATCAAGATTTCGGAGGAGCTGGCAGCAGGGCATTATGCGGAGCATGTTGGCAAACCGTTTTATGAACGACTGGTGAGTTTTATTACTTCTGTGCCTGTTGTTGTTGCATGTCTGGAAGCACCGAGATGCATTGAAATCACACGGAATTTGCTGGGCAAAACATACGGATTCGATGCTGAGCCAGGTACAGTGCGCGGAGATTTCAGCACGAGCAGGAGTTACAATCTTGTGCATGCATCGGACAGTTTGGAATCTGCGGAACGTGAGATTGCTTTGTATTTCAATAACAATGAATTGATTTCATGGATTCCGAATCAACAGCGTTGGTATTTTCACGAAGATGATTTGAAATAATATTTTTTCCAGAAACAGTTTTACATCGACGACATACTTAATATAGTACGCAAAATAATTAATGCATCTTAATGTGCTGCGGGGGCAGACCCACTTCGCGGCATTGATTGGTAAACTGTGGGAGTGGGCTCCCAGCACAAGGATTTGGTATGACCGTTATAATTACAGGGAAAAACCTCAAGGTTGAGGATGTTGTTGCAGTTGCGCGTCACGGGGAAAAGGTAGAGCTTGAACCTGCGGCAATTGAGCGGATTCAGATTTGTCGGGGTATGCTTGAGAAGAAAATTGAAGCCCATGAAATCATGTACGGCGTGAATACAGGCATCGGCGAGTTTTCCGAGGTGGTGCTTAATGACGAGCAGGTAAAGCAGTTTCAGAAATACCTGATTTACAACCACAGCGCGGGTATTGGCGATCCTGCACCAATTGAACATGTTCGTGCAGCAATGGTCGGTCGTATGAACGTGCATGCAAACGGACACTCAGGGATTCGCCCAGTTGTAACGCAGACAATCGGTGATATGTTGAATAACGGTGTTACACCTGTGATGATGGACAAAGGGTCTGTCGGAGCATGCGGTGATTTAGCACCGATGAGCCAGATTGCGCTTACGATGATGGGTGAATGGGAATGCTGGTACAAAGGTGAACGCATGCAGTCAAAACTTGCGTTTGAGAAGGCTGGCATCAAAATTCTTGAACTCGAAGCACGTGATGGACTTGGAATTATCAACGGCAGCAACGTTTTGACCGGTATGTCAGCACTATTTATTTACGACGCTGAACGCTGGATAAACCAGGCGGAAATCGCTGCGGCGATTAGCCTTGAAGCGTTGATGGCAAACTTGAAACCTTATGATATCAGGTTACATCAGCTTCGTGGGTTCGGTGGGGCGATTGTTGCTGCGCAGAATATCAAACGGATTATTGAAGGCAGTGACCTTGCAACCGGCAAGATAAAGGTGAAGGTTCAGGATGCGTATTCGATGCGCTCAACTCCGCAGGTTATCGGTGCTGCAAGAGACCAGCTTGAGTACGCACGTAAGCAGGTTGAAATAGAATTGAACGGAGTTGGCGACAACCCGATTTTCCTGCCCGAATCTGATACCGTGCTGACGGGCGCGAATTTCCAGGGTTCACCAGTGAGTTTGCCCATGGATATTGCGGGTGCAGGGATTACGATGATTAGTGTGATATCAGAACGTAGATTGAATCGGCTTTTGAATCCTGCGCTGAGCGTCGGACTGCCAGCATTCCTGACCAAAGGTGCGGGTATGTTTTCCGGACATATGCTCAGTCAATATACTGCGGACATGATGATTGTCGAGCAGCGGATACTTTCGACGCCAGCATCGATTCAGAGCATCCCGGCAGCGGCGGATCAGGAAGATTTTGTCAGCATGGGCATGAACACTGCGCTTAAGAACCAGCAGATTCTCAAAAATGCGTATGGTATATTAGGTATCGAGATGATTGCCGGAGCACAGGCGTTGGATTTCCGTGAATTTTCGCCAGGTAAAGGAACGCAGGCAGCCCATGCGGAAATTCGCAAGGTTGTCGAGCATCTGGACGTTGACAGACCGTTGTTTGTTGACCATAACAACATGATGCAGGCGGTGGAGGATTGTCGGATTCTTGATGCGGTCGAGTCTGTGATTGGTAAACTGGGAACGTATTACAAGCAAGACGCATAATCGATGAAATTTCAACAAAGCAATAAATTGGCAATAAAAAAAGGGAGGTTAATTCACCTCCCTTTAGTCATTTTCAATTCGTTATTTCGCTCGACTATCCGATTAATCGCGAACTTTTGAAGCCAAACGTTTCAACTCGTCG
>JAIOTL010000297.1 GCA_021106775.1 Planctomycetota bacterium
ATGTAAATCTATTAGAGCAGACCTTCGAGAATACAGGTTTCGGACAAGCCACTTGGTGATATATTTTAATGTTATTCTTCTTGTTTATATTCTACTACCCTGTCATCAAGAAGAAATTTGAACCCCTGCTTCTCGTACCCATCGGTTTCGGCATCATCCTTGGCAATATACGGGTAACTCTCGGCATGCGCATTAATTTATACGACGATAATAGCGTTCTTTATATTTTGTATGATGGCGTTCGACGCGGTTATTATCCGCCGCTGATTTTCCTCGGTATTGGTGCAATGACTGATTTTTCTACAATGTTGAGTACTCCGAAGCTTGTTCTTCTCGGAGCAGCAGCGCAGGTTGGAATTTTCATCACATTTATCGGCGCATTAATGCTTGGATTTTTTCCCAATGAAGCAGCATCGATAGGGATTATCGGTGGTGCTGACGGTCCGACAGCAATTTTCCTGACAGGTCAACTTGCACCAAAATTAATCGGCTCTGTTGCCGTTGCTGCCTACTCATACATGGCACTTGTACCGGTGATTCAACCTCCAATTATGAAACTTCTCACGACAAAAAAAGAGAAACTCATCAGAATGCCTGAACCGCGGGAAGTCAGTAAAACCGAGAAGATAATCTTCCCCATTGTCGGAATAATCGTTACTTGTTATATCGCACCGGGCGCAATTCCTCTGCTTGGTATGCTTTTCTTCGGTAATCTGCTGAAGGAATCGATGGTTACTGACAGACTTGCGAAAACCGCGCGAACAGCGTTTGTTGATATTATCACGATTCTAATCGGCGTAACGGTTGGTGCATCAACTGCTGCGAATTATTTCCTTACTCTGGATTCCATACTTATTTTCGGTCTCGGTGCTGTGTCATTTATGATTGCAACTGCCAGTGGTGTTTTATTCGCCAAATTGATGAATGTTTTCAGCAAAACCAAGATTAACCCGCTTATTGGTGCTGCCGGCGTTTCCGCGGTGCCGGATAGTGCGAGGGTTGTTCAGCACGTCGGCAGGGAATATGATGATACGAATCATCTGTTAATGCATGCAATGGCACCAAATGTTGCAGGTGTTATCGGCAGTGCGATTGCTGCTGGTGTCCTCTACTCACTTCTCGTTGTATAACATTGATAGTGCACTTTTACATTATTTATAATTAATAAACGGTAGGTTGGGCATCTTGCTTGACTCCTTCAGCACCATCATGACAGGCTAGGAAGCATGTCCTACCAATACTTAAAACTTCTGTAACACGACCTAAATTACGCAGCTTTTTGCTTGAGCCTGTCGAAGAATATGTGCGTTGACATTAAAACTTCACGCGCTTTATTGCCCTGTGCAGACCCGATAACACCAAAATCCTCAAGTTTCGCAATAAGTTCAGAAGCTTTTTTGTTACCTACACCAAGAGCTTGCGCAATATACTTTGCTGTTATACTCTGACACGAGATAGCAAATTCCGCTGCAGCAATGAACTCCTCATCCTTATGATACTCGAATTCCTGATTAGCCCTGATTTTCATCGTTTTGTAGTTCGGATTACCCTGTTTTCTCAGGAATTCCGCAATTTGAAGTATTTCTTCATTGCTGATAAACGCGTTCTGAATTCTCAGGACATCGCTTGACCCAGGCGGAAGGAAAAGCATGTCGCCGTTGCCAAGAAGTTTTTCCGCACCCGGTCTGTCAAGTATTGTGCGTGAATCGATTTGTGAAAGCACTCGGAAAGACATCCTGCACGGGATATTCGCCTTGATTAACCCGGTGATAACGTCAACAGACGGACGCTGCGTTGCAATAACAAGATGAATTCCCACCGCTCGTGATTTCTGTGCAAGCCTAACGATTGAGGTTTCGATTTCCTTGCCGGCAACCATCATCAAATCAGCAAGTTCGTCAATCATCGTGATTATGTACGGGATTTTGTCTGGTAAATCATTGTCGATTCCACCTGCCATGGTGATTCTTTTGCGGCGTTGCTCAGCTGATAACCCGTTGAATTCCACAATATTCTTGCATAAGGTTCTTTCGAGAATTCGATACCTATCTTCCATTTCATCGACGAGAAGACTGAGTATTTCCGGTGCTTTGCTCACTTCGGTTATTACCGGAAACATTAGATGCGGAATGTTGCGGAATGGCGAGAATTCCACCATTTTCGGGTCAATAAGGACAAATTTTACATGGTCGCAACTGAATTTATATAGGATGCTTGTTATTATGATGTTGGCTGCCACGGATTTCCCTGAACCTGTTGTACCTGCGATGAGTAAATGAGGCATTTTCGCTAAATCCGAGTACATCGGCTCACCAACGCTTGATAATCCCAGGGCAATCGGCAATTCGCTCTTGAGTTGCTCGAATTCGTAGTTTTCAAGCATATCTCTTATGATGACCATGCTTTTTGACTTATTCGGCACTTCGATTCCCACGGTTGATTTACCCGGGATGGGTGCAACAACTCGAACAGTCGGTGCGCGCAAAACCATGGCTATTTCGCTGCTGATTGACGACAGACGTTTAATCTTAGTTCCTGGTGCAAGGTCTATCTCGTACATCGAGACTGTGGGACCCATTGAAATGCTCTTGATACGCGCTTTGATTCCGTAGTTTTTCAGTGCTTCGTACAGTAGTGCGGCATTTTCGCGAATTTCGTGGTTTTGTGATGACTGATTGTTTTTTTTACTCGCGTTCAGCAGAGACAAATCCGGCTTCACAGATGTTTGAAGATAATTTTGCATGATTGAATCCGTATCCTCAGACTCGGTTGAAACATCTGATTCCCTTGATTCGTCGATATAAGTCTCGATTTCATGAAAGCCGCTTTCGTCCGAATCTGCACTTGGTAGGTCTGCATAGGTTACTATGAATTCTCGCGGGCTTGTCATATC
>JAIOTL010000325.1 GCA_021106775.1 Planctomycetota bacterium
AGAGTAAGTTAGAATATAATATTGTACCAGTCTGGATTCCCGTTTTCACGGTAATGACAACCCTTCGATACTTGCTTGTAACTGTACTACTGTGAACTGCGTTTAACACTCGTCTTGGCAAGTTTTCTGAAGAGAACGAATCCCATTATAAACATCATTGCAATTGCAAACAGGTCAACATAGTAAAATGCGTTGATTTCAACACCTTTGGATGATTTAGCATAGATTCCCGTTGAGATTCCGAGTGTTATTGCCAGCAGCAAAGACACGAATAGCACTGGCTTGTAGCGATACATAAAAACCGGCAATGTGCTGAGAATAGCCCCGAAAGCAACAAGCATCCAGAATTTCGCAGAATTTACACCAGTATCAGATATTCGTATAAAAATTCCCGCAGATGCAAGCACAGTATAAGCACAAAACTGCATAAGCGTCGCAGCGAACGTCTTTACCCTCGGATAAGCGTCCTTAATATCCCATAACTTACTTTTAACCACCAATAATTCATTAATATCTGTCTGTTTACGCTCTGGCATCTTCTTTATATCTCGTTTTTGTTTATTGCTCATTTTTCACCATGAAATTATATAATTCTTTGTGCATGAATCGATTATCTCAGTCTGAAATAATAAATCGACTTATATACCATTATTTGTATATTTTCGATTAAATCTGCGTGAGGAAATTATGAAACTATTCATTTCGAGTGACATGGAAGGTGCAACGGGCGTTGTGCACATCGAACAGCTGATGCCAAAGGGGAACGGTTACGATATTGCGTGCAAATGGCTGACAAGCGACATAAATGCTGCCATAGAAGGCGCGTGCGATGCTAGTGTTGACGAAATTCTGGTGAACGATGGACATGGAATCATGCGCAATGTGATTCTCAACGAACTCGATTCACGAGCAAGTCTCGTTATGGGACCGGCAACTTATAAACCACTTATTCAGCTTGACGGACTCGATGAAAGTTTCGATGCTGTGTTTTTCATCGCATATCATTCGAAAGTCGGAACTACTGATGGGCTTTTATCGCATACATATGTTGGCAGAACTGTGCATGAAATCAGGCTTAACGGGAAAGCACTCGGTGAAAGCGGCTTAAATGCTGCTGTTGCCGGTCATTACAACGTACCAGTTGTTCTCATCACAGGTGCTGACGAACTTGGCAAAGAAATTCGCGAGGATTTGAGCGATGAAATACTATTTGTTGAAGTAAAAAAGACTTTCGGGCGCGAAACCGCAATTTGTCTGACACCGAGTAAAACGCATGAACTGATAAAAGCAGAAGCGAAAAACGCCATTATCAAAGCAAAAACAATTATGCCGATTAAGGTTGAATCCCCAATTACTATCGAAGTTGACACGCATCACCGAGAAATGACCGAAAAAGCTGTCAGATTCTGTACCGATGTAAAACGCGTCGGTGAAAGAACATTCCAAGCGGTTGCAGATACTGTCCCGGATGCCATCGCGGCAATTTGGAAAGCACTCATGGCAGCACAACTCGAATATCCTGACTGGTTGAAATAATTTCACCAATCAAAGCAAATAACATTATAAGTTATTAAAAACCGGATAGTTATGGAAATTATCCAACATCTTGATTATTGATATCGTAAAAAAGGTTTAATTTATACCATTTATCGAATTTCAAATTATCCTATGTTGTTTATATTGAAAATGCTTAACTTAACTTATTAATCCTAAACCTATAAGAGAGGGAGAACATGCAAAGATATTTTACCACTATGCTTGTTGTACTTGCAATATTCTGTTTTGCAAGCAATCTACTCGCCCAAGAAACACCACATGCTGAAAAGGAATTTAATTCTGTTACCAATACACCCAAAGCTGCCAGCTATAAATACGGTCAATCAACAGTCGGAAAGCTTCCGGGTGTTCAGGGAGCACGTTATCCAGCGATTTCGCCTGATGGTTCTCTTGTAACTTTCAGTCTGCATGGCGACATTTGGATTATGCCTTCAACAGGTGGAAGAGCAAAAAGATTAACGATGCACCGCGCATACGATATCTGCTCACGTTTTTCACCTGATGGTACTACAATTGCTTTCTCATCAAATAGAAATCACGGTTATGATGTTTATACAATGCCAGTTTCTGGCGGGACTCCAAAACAGATTACAAAACATAATTTCCCTGATTTTATGGGGAATTGGACACCTGATGGACAATCTCTCACAATTGTTTCATCAAGGTCGTTGAAATATCAGATATGGAACGTGAATATCAAAGGTGGCACACCGAAACAGCTAACAAAACTTGGTGCATACGACGGCTGCCTTTCACCTGACGGTAAATTCCTCACATATTCACACGGTACAGCGGATTCAACACGCAAAAAATACAAAGGAACTGGAAACTGGGATATTTACATGCTTGATCTTGAGTCCGGTTCTGACATTCCGCTTCAACTCACCGAAACCGATTACAACGAGTTTGATCCATATTTTATTGCGGATGGAAAATTTGTTGTTTACCGTGCTGAAATTGGTGGAACAAACGAAATATTCCTGCTTGGGACAGATGGCAAATCTAAACCGATTCAAATCACAAAGTTTGGCAAAGGTACTGGTGTTGATGAATTGTTTTATGACCCAAAAACTAATACAGCACTTTTCTCTCGCGAATTTTATCTGTTCAAAATTGATTTCAATAAAAAGCCCGTAAATGTTGAGCATGTTCCTGTTGTTGTACAGTCGGATTCGCTTGGCAATGACACGATTAAGAGAACTTACACAAGTGGTGCAGAAAGCCCGGATATATCGAAAAACGGAAAAGTCATTGCGTTTATTTTCAAAGGCGATATTTGGTTTATGTCCGCTCAGGGTGGTGTTGCACAGCAAATCACAGATACACCGTACATAGAAAGTTGGCCCCGCTTCTCACCTGACGGCACAAAACTCGCTTATTTCTCAAACCAATACGGTAATGAAGATATATTTATCCTCGATATTCAGACAATGCAGTCAACGAAGATTACATCTAACCCAACAGG
>JAIOTL010000063.1 GCA_021106775.1 Planctomycetota bacterium
TGTTGGTCGGGGCGAAAGGATTCGAACCTTCGACCTTCTGAACCCCATTCAGACGCGCTAAACCAGACTGCGCTACGCCCCGCAATGAAAGATTGACATTATAATTTCCTTTTTTCATTTCGCAAGAAAGTTTCGTAAAATACACAAGGATGTGCCAAAATAGTTTACACAAGGACGAAATGCCAGCAAAACGAAATCAAGGACGCAGAGGTCGCAGCAAGTCCGCTCGCAACCGACGAAAGAACGAAATCGCAGCATACGAGAACAATGCTGAGTTCGAGAATGCAGACCTCGATGCTGAGGATGACGAGTTAAACGACGAGGAGGAAAGACTTGTAACCGAGTTCGCAAAAGAGCTTGAACATGCTGAGTCCGACCGACCAATAGAATTCTACACATCCGAAACGGATTTTCCACCTGAAACTCTTACAGCAACAGTAACTTCCGTACATCGTAGGCATTTCAAAGCATTTGATGAAAAAGATGAATTAATATGCTTTCTACCAAGACGGCTTCTCATCGGTGAGAGAAAATATAAGCATCCGGTGGCGGTTGGTGACATTGTTGCTGTTGAGCTGATAAAGCAGGTTACACAGGAAAAACAATGCCTGCTTGTCGGAATTAAAGAACGATACTCGCTTTTATCACGAGCAGCACATTTTAAGAGCGATCAGGAGCAGGTTATTGCGGCGAATATTGACCAACTTGTTATTGTCGTGGCAGCAGCACAGCCTGCGTTCAAAATCCGTTTTATTGATAGAGTTGTGATAACTGCGGAGCGAAGCAACATCGACTGCGTCATCTGCATCAACAAAATCGACCTAACTCCTGATGGTGATGACCCACATGAAATTGCAGACTTTTACACAAAACTAGGATATAAAGTTCTGCTTTTAAGCGTGTTGGAAAGCAAGGGGATTGAGGATTTCAGGCAAATTCTCAATGATAAGAAATCTGTGTTGACTGGACAGTCGGGCGTTGGAAAATCGAGTCTTTTAAATGCGATTCAGCCTGGACTTGGTATTAAAATCAACGAAGTAAGTAAGAAAACAGGCAAAGGTAAGCACACCACAACGGCAGTGCAGATGCATATGCTTGATTTCGGAGGTTCTGTTGTTGACACTCCAGGAATACGATCGTTTGGCATGCATGAGCTTCTCAAGGCTGATCTGATTGCTTATTTCCCCGAGATGGCACCATACATCGGCAAATGTCGGTTCAACAATTGTTCTCACACAGGTGTCGAGCCTGGCTGTGAAATAATGGATGCACTTGATTCTGGCAAGATAGATCCACGCAGGCACGATTCGTATATTGCAATCTATGAGACCCTGAAAAATTGATTGCTTTCATTCATTTACATGTGCTAAGATTGTGCATAAATCAACGAATCATCTTATTTCCAAACAATTAAGGAGAATATTTTGGCGTTAAATTTAGTAATTTTCGGACCTCCCGGCGTTGGCAAAGGTACACAAGCACAGATTCTTGCAGAAAGTATACAGATTGTTCAGATTTCAACGGGTGATATTTTCCGTGCAAATATCAAAAATGAGACACCGCTTGGCATGAAAGCGAAGGAATACATGGACAAAGGTGCGCTTGTTCCCGACGATTTGGTGATAAGTATCGTTGAAGACAGATTGAAACAGCCTGACCTTGATGGTGGTTTTATTCTCGATGGTTTCCCGCGGACAGTTGTACAGGCGGGAAAATTGCACGAAGCGTTACAAAAGATTGACAAAAAAATTGACGGTGTGATAAATCTCATAGTTGATGATGATGAGATTGTCAGAAGACTTGGCACGCGCAGAGTTTGTCTGAAATGTGGTGCGACGTACAATCTTGATATTGCTCCACCAAAGGTTGACGGTATCTGTGATAAATGCGGGGATAAAGTTATTTTGCGCGATGATGATAAACCTGAAACAATTTTAATTAGGCTTGAAAACTATAAAAAGCAAACTGCGCCTGTACTCGGTTTTTATGCTAAATTCGACGTTGTTAAAGATGTCAAGAGCGAAGGCGGCATCAATGCTGTATCAAATAAAATACAAGCTATCGTTGATAAATTATAATTTAATTATTAGATTTCTTTATGATTTGTAACATGTGAACTTTATCCATGTATTGTCATTCTGAATGAGCATCAGCGACTGCAGAATCCAGATGTTCGAACGCTATGATTCTTCGCAAAAAAAACATCCATGATGCCTCAGAATGACAGGCACAACGCTCGCCATGACATCTAAGGTGTAAATATAGTTTTTGCATGATTTTAGAAATTTATTCGCATTTTGACCCATCCCGGTGTCCCAACCTCGTTCTGACCATCAAAGACAATACGCCTACTTTTCGGGTAAGGATACTCTTGATAGTTCTGCATCGGCAATCTCAGCTTTTTCACAATATCATCTTGCCATAAAAAACCCGTAACACCATGATAATTCATGCCCCAACCGAGCCGAAATAAAATTTCATTGCTCTCTGGATCTTCTGCAATTGAGCTTGCATAATTGTATAAATCTTCTGAAACATTAATTAGCTTGCGATGTCCGGTTTTGCTGTAAAACTCTTTTTCATAATAAAGTGTGTTAAACGCTAACTCAAATATCGCACTTGCGACATCGCCGAATTCGTAGGGTTTGCCATCGCGCAGTTTCTTACCGAGTTCTCCGAATTTAACGTTTCTTAATGCAACGTTGTCAACAATTATCTTAACTTTGAATTTCGTACCGGGTTTAATCGCTTCAATTAATTCATAACTAATTTTCGTGAAATCCGTCGTCGGTTGTTTCTGAATTCCTGTCCAATGATATCCGCTACCGTTGGGTCTATCACAATGAAACATTGCGGTTGCGAAAACTCCAATATCATCGGGTTTTAAGTCCGCATCCAGAATGCGAAATGCTTTCTGCGTGAAATTTGAGCTATCTTTTCCCAAAATCGCACCGATAAACTCATTATCGTTAATATTCATTTCATTGCGTCGCTGCATACATCTCTTCAATGCTGAAACAAAAATGTCACTTGACCATTTCTCGGTATCGCCTCTGGCAATCTGGTTTAAATCCCACAAAATGCCCGACAGAAGCGTTCCCTTCATGGATGAGCCGGGGATGTACGGCACGAAATCAGCACCTTTGCGCGCAAAACTGTTTAATGGCATGCCGTAACGCGCTGTCTTTCTCGTTCGTGCTTCAAGTTCATAAAGCATGTAATCATCAACATACAAGTCTTCATGCTCCTCGAAGAATTTTTGCAGAATAAGGCGCGGATTCTCAAGCTCATTCAATACTTCGGTATTATCAGCGAATTTTTCTATGAGTTTTCGCTCGTTTATTACAAAAAAAGATTCGGGATCGCGCACAACATCCGAAGGCTGATAACTCTTCCCGCTACTGATATGCAGAGGTGTGAGAATCTCTACTTCAGCCTCGATAATACTTTTTAACTTTTTTGTATATGTCAACATATCACTACCTTAATTTGTCTGAGAATTACACATCTTTGCCGGAACAGGCATTGCAAACAAAAATGCTGCTCGTTTCGAGTAGTCTTTTGCTTTTTTGCTGTCTTCACCAATATATTCACCAGTATTTAGATAATCTATTTTTTCACTAACATTCATTAGTGAACCTTCGCCAAACAACGTATAATTCTGCTTTTTTCCTGTTTTAGTTGATTTTAATCCAACTGTCATGGGTCGAATTTCTGTAAAAAGTTCTTCGGTTATTGAGGTTTCAGGCACTTTGAAACGTGAAAGAGCAAGCATCATGGAATGTTCCTCTTTGTAAATCGAGATTTCCTCGATGTTTGCAAGCTCGAATGCGCCATAACCGACTGAACGTCCTCCGCCGATGCCTTCTTCGCCAATAAAACGTATTACGCTTTCGAATTTTTTTTGGATGGCAGAATCAGTAATTCTTGCTCCAAACCAGATACCAGCACTTTTCTTGAAGTAAATTTCAACAGTTGAAAAGCGTTTTTCCCTGCGTGCAGTCTCTTTGTTGAATTCCGCCCGTGGTCGTGAGAAAAAGCGCCAGCATTTCTTACCATTCTGCATCTCGCCGGTAGCAAGCAAATCACGTACAACGGACACATATTCGAGTTTTTCAGTACTGTAGAACAAAACCTGCGAATCCTTTTTGCCATAAGGAAATCCTGATGAAATGCGAATGTCATTATAAGGAAAATCCTCGCTGAACAATCTTTTCCAGCCGCTTTCAAACACTTTATATAACCAGTCGGAGTACAAGACGGGATAAAGCTCGCTTGACGCAGATATTGGCAGATTCAGGGATTGCTTAAATCTCAATCTATATTCGATAAAATCATAATCGCTCACCTGTGAACCTCATTGATTATTACTTTGAAATCTGCGCATTTATTTCTTCAAGTGCTGATTGTTCGAGTTTTAGCTCGTTCGGTATATTGACTTCGGTGAAATCAATTGGTTCAGCATTATTGATATAACCTTCACAGTCGCGCATTTTTACATCATTAACGTGGAACTTCACTTTACCGTACCCGCGAGAGCCGTTTGCGCCAAGATAATCGTCTTGCAGCAGTAGAAGTGCTGTTAGAATCAACTCAACATATTGTTTAGCTTCATCTTTGGATTTGCCAAAGTCGTAAGTGCTTAGAATCATCTCAAAGCTGAAAACCGAACCTGCTGGAACTCTTTCATAGCAGTGTGGCGTGGCTTTTGCGGTGATTCGGTCGATTGAAACCTCGGTTTTCAACTCGGTGTAAGGCATATCAAGCTGTTCTTGTTCCTCAAGATACTTATGATTAGCCAGTTTAGCATCCCTGATAATAAGCATTCTGGGACTTTCTGCCCTGTCATCACTGATTTTTCCGAGTAATCTTGCGATTTTCTTATGAATATCACTGGCTGATTTTTTCTCTGCAGGTTCAGAATACTCGCCAGAAAGTTGTTCAAGAAGCATTCTCAGTTTACCTTTTAATGATGAACCGGGAATAAACGGTCTTTCATTGATGGGATTGCGCAAAACAACCTTGTCAGCACCGCTCAAACCTTGACCTGTGTCAGTTCCGCCGATTAACAGTCCTGTTTCAGCAATTATGTATCCGTTTAAGAAAATTCTTTTGTCTAATTGCATAATTAATCTCTCTTTTATGTTTTGAATTTGAAATTATTTTCCGCCGTTTGCTCGTAAATAAAGCAGTAATGAATCAAAGAACGAGCAA
>JAIOTL010000056.1 GCA_021106775.1 Planctomycetota bacterium
ATATGGATAATTTATCACCATTACCAGCGGCTCAACCTTGACCTTTTCCTTCTCTTTTTCGGCTTCCCTTTCTTCTGCCTTGGGTTCTGGCTCATCTGCATATGCAGTGCTTGAGAAAAACATAGCAATCAACAATAATGCAACGAGAGCGACGTTACAGCTCAGAATCTTTTTTCGTTTCATGACATACCTTATTTAAAATAGATTTCTTATTACTTTATGACGTTTGCCGTTTTCTGAAGTTTCGCATATTTATACTTTCTCCAATATTACGATGTGGAGATTAACGTTTTTTGCGATTTTTTTTATTTTTTTTGCAGATTAGTTGAATGAATAACGATATTTGTTCTGCAGAGTTAGAATCACCATGGATGTTGAATAAACCTGACCCCAATCGGAATGTGGATTTATTGCCTGCCACGAACCGTCTTCAAATTGATTGCCTATCAAAACACTTAAAACTTTGTCGTTCCAGGTTTCAACGAGTTTAAGCTGTTTTTTCTCAAGGTTTTCAAGACCTGAATTCATCACGAGTGTACCGAAAAACCAGTAATCATAATCGATGAATGTGCCGTTGGGTGCTTTTTTCGTAAACTCCCATTTCGGCATTCCAAAAGCAGTGGTCAGAAGAGCAATCGATTTCTCTTTCACTGATTGATTAACTTTATTATGCAAAATTTTGTCAAGTGCTAAACCTTCTGCAGTGGGACGCAAATGCCCGTCAGGAAATGAAACAGTGCTTGATTCGCCAAAATATCCTTCTTCAGACGAAACTGATGTGAAAAACTCGAGCACTTTGGTGAAAACCGTATCTTTTTCAGACAATAGTTCCGCATCGGATTGAGCAGCGGTTTTCAGCGCGGTGATGCTCCAGAAAGTCGGTTGAAGCAGGGATAGATTGTCTGCTGGTGAATGCCCCCAGCCTCCGTCAAAATTCTGATAATCTATGAGAAAATTCACTCCGTTTCTTATCGCTGCGACCAAACGCCAGTTATTGTAGGTGATTCTGTCCTCAATCATCGCCAGAAGCGAAATCGAGTGCGCAAGTACTCCGAAATCGTTGAATCTCGCGAGAAAACCGTCTTCTGTCTGCAAACATTTAAGGAAATTCACCGCGTTGCGGACAACAAGCCGATTTCGTGCAAATTTCTTCCGAAATGCCGAATATTCTTTCTTCGTCATTCCCGCTTTCTTTGTAGGCGTTGGCGAATATGAGGAATAACCCTCGGTAATGAAGCTTAGTGCGGCAAGGGCGGTTAAAATAATGTCTGCGTTGCTCGCATTTATTTCAGCAGAAGTAATCCCCGGAGTAATTTCCGACTTTTTCTCTGCATTTCCTTCGAGATTTTTCACCCGAAACGAACCGTCAGCCTGCTGCATCCCCGCCAGCCAATCCAGCCCAGACTCAATCGCATCAAGCTCTGATTTCGAAAGCTGTTTATCTTTGGCAACGCGTTTTGAGAACCAGTTCAGAACTTGCAGCTTAGGTTCGATAAGAAGTCTCGCTCGTCCAATGGGAATTTTTCTCAAAATATTTGGGTCAATAAATTTTTCTGGTTTCTTTATGTGTTTTTCAGGATAATCGAGTTTGTCGAAATCGAATTTGCGGAATTTATGGCTTTCAACGTATTCAATGTTAGGAATTTCGATTTGTGCAAGAGTTTTTGTCGTTTTTTCGTCTGATTTTATGCGTTTTACAATGGGCTTGTAACTCTCCAAAACATCAGGAATAACAACGGATTTAATGTCAAAATCATTCGGAAAATATGAATTTGAATTGATAATCTTCGGCAAAATCGCGATTGATGTAACCAGAAACAGAATCATACCGCAAAGCGACAGAATCGAAGACGGTCTCTGCTTCACGCTGAATTTCAGATACGCCCAAACGAACAGAATCCGCTCTTCGATACCCCAGCCTGTTTCGGTAATCAGATTCTGCAAATTCGTTGAAACTTTGTGTGTATGTCGAAGGTCTGGCAACGCTCTGGCGACACGCCGATGAAAACTCCTACTCGGTTCGACCTCAGGAGTGTATTTCAGAAGCTTCGTCAAATTTGTCAACTCACCAAAAGCCTGATTCAGCCTGTTATCATGTTCGATATAATACTCGATAATATCTCTGCTGAACGCAGTTTTCTCATCATGAAGATAACTGATTAGTTCGTCCTTCAAGTCATCATACGAAAGCTGTGGTATGCCAGGGGGCAGCAAATCACTCATTTTATTATCCTAAATGGGCTTCTTTATTCATTCAAACGTAACAACTTTGTAATGGTTCGATGAAATTTTCATTAAAAATATATTTTTTCATTTTTATGAAAATTCATATCTTCGAATCAGGTCTCTTGCGATTTTTGCGTAAGAAGTATATGGATATTCAGAAACTATTTTTTCCAGTATTTCAAGAGCTTCTTCTTTGTCATCTTCTGACCGGTCGGATTTCAATAATAGCTTTTTAGCATTGAGTAAATCAGATTTCGGTTGCGAACCCGCAATTTTGTCAGCTGCATCCGTATTTTCAGAAAGAGCTTTATTAAGCATAAGTTTTGAAAACTTTTCCGCGCGTGTATCTGGGAATTCTTCGATAACTTTCATTAACTTCTTGGCAGCTTCATAAGCCTTGTTCTTTTCAAGATACTTCAAGCATTTTTCTATTTGCTTAAAAGCGTCTGGTTCTTTCTCTTCCCAAATCTTCTTAAGTTTTTTAAGCTTTTCCCTTGTGTCTTTAACAATATCGTCAACTTTCCTTTTGTTGTCTTTATATTCGCAAGAATCAATCGACAGACAAAGAAGCTTAACGCTGAAATAATAAAAATAAGATTCGACAAGATTCTTTTTCACAAAGGCTTTATCTGCTTTTGGTTTCAATTCATCAATGCGGTGGACAACTCCGATGCTGTCAAACCAAAGCCAAATCTTTTCACTCGCATCATCGTGATAACAAATTGTATCCTTTTCATCATCTTCATCATCAACGGTCTCGAACTTAATCTTTTTGTATCCCGCATCCTTCAGTCTTTTAATACTGTCCTTAACCTCGTCCAGATTATAATCATCCAGTCCACAGTAATAAAATATTGGCAGGTCCTTGGATTTAGATAGTTCTTTTCTGTCCAAATCTTCATCAATCTCACCACCGCCGACTAAACCCAGCGCCTGGCATCTTTTCAAATTCAAATTGATGGCAATAGCCATATCAGCACCCCCGCCGAATCCAGTAAACAAAATGCGTTTTTTATTGAAATTGCACTTATGTTTAAAATTGCTCATCGAGTCCAATATGAGGGATTCTGATTTTTCCGACCAATATTCACTCTCGCATTGAACAGCTATA
>JAIOTL010000174.1 GCA_021106775.1 Planctomycetota bacterium
CAACTCAACCACCGAAAAGTTATTATGGGAATTCGACTTCATATTACCGAAACAGCAGCAATAATTCAGATATTTTGGTTTATAAGCCGAACAACAATGAAACAATGGGAAGTCCTCTGTTTTCGAAAACC
Source organism: Planctomycetota bacterium (assembly GCA_021106775.1). Next base: position 132 of record JAIOTL010000174.1, read on the forward strand.
ATGAATACGGAAAATTCAAATAATATTTCGAAAGTAAATTTCAAGAAAAAACCGATTCCAGTAAACAGTCTGCTTAAATGCAACAAAATTAAATCAAACTATCGAATAATGCTTGACCCGGGGCATGGCGGAAAAGACCCGGGAGGAAGTGGTAACGGAATCAGAGAAAAGGACATTGTTCTGACAATTTCTAGGAAACTGAAAACATTGCTGCAATCCAACGGTTTCAAAGTTTACACAACGCGAAGCACTGATGTTTATCTCTCACTTTCGCAACGGGTTGCGATGTCTCGGAAAGTCAATGCAAGCTTGATGTTGTCGATTCATGCGAACACAATCCCGAACAAACCACATATTCGCGGGACACTGACGATTTACCCGAAGTCAAGCACATCATCGCGCAATACCTGGCTTTCGAAAGTTCTTGCGGAATCTGTCGAAGGATGTTTCAAAGCGAACAAAATCTTTGCATCTCGTGGAACTGTGCGTGATTATCGCGGATTGTATATCCTGCGTAAAGCTAGCGTACCGACGGCATTGACGGAAATCGGTTTTATGACAAACAAACAAGATGCAGCACTGATGAAGCAGGCGGAACATCAAAAACGTATCGTAACCGAGCTTTACAACGGAATTGTTACGTACCTGAACAGGCTGAATTAACTGACTTTTGAGTATGTGAATAAATATGCCGGCAGCACCGGCATTTTTTTAATGACGGATACTGCCTATGAATTTCAAAATTGATTGATGTATTGTTACTAAGATTATAACTTATATCTGATATATAATTACGGAGACATATTATGTTGAATAACATAGAGATGAAAATTGAAACGGAATTATGCGAGAAAACCGCAATTTTCAAGATTTACAACGATTTATGTGCCAAAAATGTTGTAAACGAAAGTCTGCTTGACGCTCTTTCGACTGAAATACGTAAACTTCAAGTTTTATACAAAAATGACCAAATTAATTCGCTAATTATCACTGCATCGAGAAATAACGCCTTTCTCGGCGGCATTAATTTGAATTATTTAAGAGAATCTGAAAATAGGGATGAAATCCTTGGATTTTGTGAAAAAGCACAAAAAGTATTCACAGCATTGCGAAATATGCCTTTCCCATCAATTGCAGCTATAAATGGAGAATGTATTGCCGGCGGATTCGAGCTTGCTCTTGCCTGCCAATACCGCATTTTAGCAGATTGCAGAAAGAATATTGTAGGTCTGCCGAATATTGAACTTGGCATTATCCCTGGACTGAGTGGGACATCACGACTGCCACGCCTCATCGGGCTTGAACGTGCAATTGAAGTAATCTGCAGCGGAAGAACTTTTTTACCTCGTGAAGCATTGAAATTCGGGCTTGTCGATGAAGTCGTGCCTGCGGAATTGTTGATGGATATTGCAATTCGAGGAATCAAACGCTGGGACGAAAAACTTAAATATCGCAACAATTTCCTGCATAAAATTCACAAAGGTACTCTGCTTAGGCGATTCAAACGAACTTTTCCGGGTATTTGCCTAACGCGAAAACTTGCTGAACGCAGACTTTTCAGGAATAATGCAAAAAAGGCAGTTTCATCCAAAATCCTTGATGTGCTGGTCGAAGCTAGTTTCAAAGAACCGGAGAATGTTTTCAAAATCGAACGTGAAGCGTTTGCCGATTTACTGCTGATGCCGAAACCCGAATCCTACGCCAAAAACCTTATTGAATCACGGTTTATGCGCAATGAACTTGAAAATTCGATTATTGTTTCGGATATTGACTTCAAAGTACAAAAAAAAGTAACAATTGTTGGCGCAGGAAAGGTTGGTAGGGAATTGGCGTACTTTTTGGCATCGAAAAAAGTAGCAGTCAGGCTGATAGATTCCTCGCCTGAACTTCTTACCAAAGCTATGCTCAATGCGAAAAGACTTGCTGAAGATGAAGCGAGAATCGGCAGAATTAATAAATTCGAAGCACGTAGAATTATCGATTTCATCAATCCTGGACAGGAATTTACTGGTTTTCAGGGGATTGAACTTGTTTTCGAGACTGAACGTGAAAACATCAAACAAAAGCAGAAAACGCTTGAAATGATTGAAAAACAGGTTGATAGGGAAACGCTGGTGGTTTCTTGCTCAGCATCGTTGTCAATTGATGAGATTTCGCGGGATATGATAAATCCTGAACGGTTTGTCGGCGTGCATTTTGGGTATCCAATGCTTACGAAACCTCTTGTGGAAATCGTCAAAGCGAAACGGACATCGAATCTCAATTTTAGACGGGTTTATTGTTGGCTGCTCGAATACTGTAGGATTCCAGTAAACACAAGCGATAAAGCAGGTTTTCTTATCAACAGATTGCAGATTCCATATCATGTTGAGACTGCTTGGCTGGTGCTTGAGGGTGCGAACCCGGCGGTGATTGATGGGACGATGGATTCGTTCGGCATTAGTGTTGGACCTTGCAAAACAATTGACGAGCTTGGGATTAATGAATTTTCAGATATTTCTGCGAATCTGAGTAAGGCATATCCAGAAAAATCCTTTGCAAGTGGTCTAACAACGAAAATGGCTGATAGAGGTTGTCTCGGTAAGGATTCGGGTGCTGGTTTTTTCAAATATACAAAGAACGCAGATGGTGGGAGGGTTAGAAGATCGAACCCTCAGCTCAAATTAATAACGCGAAGTTTGCGTCTAGCATTAAACATGACGGGTGCTCCCAGAAGGATTGATTCTGATGAGATTTTAAAGCGTTTGACATCTGTGCTTGTGAATGAAGCGTCGTATGCAATGGAGGAAAGGATTGTTGATACACCTCGAATTCTTGATGCTGGTGCGATTTATGGCTTAGGTTTTCCTGGATTTAAGGGTGGATTGCTGCGATTTGCGGACAATTTCGGAATATCGCAAATTGTTGAATCTCTCGACAATTGGCATAAAACTCCTCCGGAATTTGAGAGTGTTTACGGGAAAATGCCGCTTGATTTCAAGGAGCAGAAAAGTCGCGAAAATGGCAGAAGATTTGCAGTTTCGCCCTTATTTCGGGAGCTTGCGGAGAGTAAAGCCGGCTTTTATTCTATTGCGGATACTAAGTTTGTAAAAGATGCAGAGGATAAGGTCGTTGAAGATGAAGTTGCGGAGATTGCACCGGCAGCTGAACCTGAAACTTCGGAAACGGCTTGTAAAACAAGTGTTGACGACTCCGAGTATGAGGAAACAACTGAAAAAGCTGAGATTGACGATGCATCTGTAAAGGAGGAAATAGATGAACACGCGGATAGCGATGAAACTGTTGAGACTCCTGAAACTCCAGAACCTGAACCTGCTGAAAATGTAGAAAAATCCACCGAATCCGAAATTGAGTCGGAGGAAGTTTTTACTGAATCTGAGAAAGCTGCTGAATATCCCGATACCGAGTATTTTGAACCGGTTGAGCCGACGTTTATTCCAGATGCAGAGGCGAATGAGCCTGAAATCTCTGTTGAAGGTACTAATTTTCATGAAGAGGATGCTGTTTTTGCAGAACCTGCTGAAGTTTTCGCAGGAACAGATGAAAATACTACCCCGTTTTTGGAAAACGAAGATGATTTTGCTGGTTTTGATGACGATTCTGATCCATTCGCAGGCGCGAGTGAAGATTTCATACAGGATGCTGAGATGTTTTCTGAGCCTGGTTTTGAAGCACCAAATCTCAGTAACATTGTTGAAACTCAGGATACAGATGCGCCGGAAAACGATGTACCTCCGGATTCTGACTCTGATTTAGAAAAAAATTCAGACTAATAACTGACTTTGTTACAAGCCAGCAAATAAGTGGTTTTGTGTTTGAAATTCGAGTGAATTTTATATATTGTGAGTTATAAAATATAAAGTTTGTTAAAAAAATCTGTTTTTTTGCCGATGAATCTTCATAACAACCCTTGAAGTTTGTATAATCTAAGGAGCATGACGATGCAAAGGCTCACAATGAACGAACCGAAGTTTGAGAAAAAAGTTGCTATGCCGGAATTACCAGTAGTTCCGGAACTCAAGCTCAATCTTGATAAACCTGAGAATGCGCTTGATGCTGAATGCTTGATTTCTGCTGATAGTGTTGAAATACGGGATGCAGTAGTTGAAGATGCTGTTACAAATATTGAAAATCCGGACGCAGAACTTGCACAGATAGATGCAACAATTGATGAGACTTCGGAAATTCCTGAAGAAACTGTTTTAATTGCTGATCCGAATATTGAAGAATTATCGAAAACTCTTGAAGCTCTGCTTTTCGTGAGTAAAGATCCGTTGAAACCTGAGAAAATCAAGCAAATCCTCGGTTTGACAAGCATAATTCCAATTAGGAAAGCTGCTGACCGCTTGCAGAAATTTTATAATGAAAACGGCAGAGCGTATGAGTTGCGCGAGATTGCCGAGGGGTATCTTCTGCAGACGAGGATTACTTTTGAAGATTCCATACAAAAATTGCGGAAAGCCAAAAGGGAGTTGAAAATAACGCAAAATGCGCTAACAACATTATCAATTGTGGCGTACAAACAACCCATAACACGCAGCGAAATTGACTCCATCAGAGGTGCAAACTCCAGCCATCACATGAAAAACCTGCTTGACAATGCGCTTGTGAAGGTTGTCGGCAAAAAGGAAACACCGGGTTCTCCGCGTTTATACGGCACATCAAAACGGTTTCTTGAGATTTTCGGATTGAAATCGCTGTCAGGTTTACCGAAATCAACGGAAGCTTTTGAAGAGCGTCCGAAAAAGGCAGCAAAAAAGACTGACCCAGCTGAAACGACTCAAGAAAACACAACTGTTGAAGAGCTTGAAATTACCCCAGAATTTGACGAACTCCGTGAGATTCAGGGGAAAAAACGCGAAATCATCGATCCTGACGAGTTTAAATAAACTCAAAATCTTCGCTGCACATTTATTGACTATCAGGCGATTTTGATGGAATGAAATATAAATGTTGTTTCATTATCCTGCGAATAAAATTTAAAAAAAACTGTATTATTACCGATTGTTAAATATACTTAACATATGCGGATTCAATGCTTAAATTCAATATTAATCATCAATTATTCATGCAAAACGATTTTCCACAAAAAAACTGGTCAGATGCCAGGCTGAGTGATTTTCTGGAACATCAGCGCAATCAACACAAGCTGATGCCCCGAGAATTTAAGCCCGTTGGTGAAAATCTGAAACATGTTGTGAAAAAAATTAAGATTACGAGCAAAACTAAAACCCGTCATATCGATGCTGTTTGGTAGAGCGTAATTGAGGAAATTAACCCGGCACTTGCTCGAAACACTGAGATTCTTTCATTTCGTTCAGGCGTTCTCAAAATTGCGATAAAAAGTTCGACAATGTTTTTCGAAATCCAGCATTTCCAAAAAGATATTTTTCTTCAGAAAATTCGGGAGCAAAGCAAATATCCGGTATTGGAAATTATCTTTAAGCTTGAAAAATCCTGATTACCTGCCAGCCTTGCTGGTTTAAGTTTACAGCACCGTCAATAGGGCTAATAACTCTTGAATCCTAGTGCCGATGCCGTGAGTAAAAAGCAGGTTTACCTGCCCATCTGACGTGGTATTATCAGGAAAACGATTTAAAGGTGCGTTTTGATAGGCAAAAAGATTTTAGAGGGCATCAATCTCACGATTATGCACAAACAGGATGAGAAGCTCAGTTATCCTCTGCGCGAAGCGAATATATACGTGCGCGAGAAGGAAATCGCGGTCATCGAAGGGCATAGACAAAGCGGGAAAAGCGTGA
>JAIOTL010000238.1 GCA_021106775.1 Planctomycetota bacterium
ATTCTGTGAATTCAAAACTTCTGATTAACCCGATAATTTCGAAAATTGATGCCTGATTTTTGTACGAACCGAGATATTGCAATGTTTTCGAGTTCGTGTAAAAGCTGAGACTTGTTTCCGCATCCGCCTTCAGCGCAAGAAACGCCAGAGAGATGCCAAGCCTAATCGATTCCTCAAGTTTTCCGAACATCGACGCACTCGTATCAATCCACACATGGATTTTGCTGGTGCTTTCCGCAAAATACGTCTTTGAGTACAGGGAATCCGAGCGGGAGGCAGCATTCCAGTCGATATATCGGAAGTCGTCGCCGGGGGAATAGGGTTTGTGTCCTGCAAATTCGATTCTGCCGCCCTTCAAAACACCCGATAAATCACCCGAAAACAACGATGCTGCTTTCTTGATGTTGAAGTTGAAATCCTCAAGCCTGGCGACGAAATCCTCGGAAATATTTACTCTGATTTTTCATCCTCCTAAAACTCGATTTTGCATATACCCTGACAACCCGGCTCTTCTGAAACTCCGACCGTTATTGCCCCCGTGCCGTTTAGCATGCCTGAATCCCGAAGTTTTGTCAGCAAGCTCTGGGCTATGTGTTCAGCAATAAGCTCTGCAGATGTATTTACAAACGGAATCTGCAGAACAGTGTTCGTTTTTAGACTCAGGATAATGCCATCCGCAGAAATACTGACGTTTTTGTCCACTTGCTCGATTTTTATGTCAGGATTTCCTGATGGAATCAATAATTTGTGGTCAAGCTTTTTGAGGATTTTTTCCGCATAATCACGAAGCAACACAAAATCTAACACAATCCCATCTTCGATAATATTTTTTTCAAATGTGATTTCAACGGCGAAATTGTGCCCGTGTAGTGCTTCAACACCGAAATCGCTGCTGATGAGGAAATGAGCAGCAGAAAAAACAAGATTCTCAACTTTTACTTGATATGTTTTCATTTTATGGTGTCCGATTAAGGTAACTAATGTTGTCTTTCCCAGCCCTGTCCTCAGCTTGACTGGGGATTATCTTCGGGTGCACTCAGGCAGCGGTGTTTCTTGAGCGAAGTCGAAAGAAAAAACAGGTTTACCTGTCTGATTTCGCAGGAATCTATAACGGTCGCTGTCTTTTTCGCTCAAAACCGAATTATTTTTTTTCAAAAATAACTGAAAACTTCGTTTTTTTCGGGTTTTTTTCGCGGAAGCTCCGAAAATGATTTCCTTTTTCTTCGCTTTCATTATTCCCACAAAAAAACCTCTGTATTTTGTAACAGAGGTTCATGAAAAAACCAAGATTATTCGAATGTTGGAAACGGGCGTTCGGTTCCACCTGGTAATGCTGTCCATTTACCACCGCTGCGACTCGGATACGTAACTCTGCCATTGGTTACGGTTGTTCCGCGGGTTGTCGGCGTAGTCGATGAGCCAAGTACAGGGCGATTTGTCGCAGCCCGTAGATATACTCGGTGTCCGGTATTTGGCAGACATGGATCCCACCATTCATAAAAGAAACTCGGACCCACAGGAAAGAATCCTTGCCAATAAGAAGGCACATAGCGTAAATTGTGGGAATATCTCCACCAGCGAGTATGAACTCGACTTTCATATTCTCTTCTGTATTCTTCACTTCTTCTCTCAGCCTCAACTCGTTCAAGATATTCCTGGTATTCTTTCTTATATTTTTCCCATGCTTCCTTTCGAGCAATTCGTTTTAGCTTGACTTTGCTATTAATATTTTTCATAGCGTCTGCATAGCGCAAGTACATCTCAACGTCTTTGTCCGAAGATTGCATTTTCTTAGGAGCTTTGAAATTTTTCGGGAAAACCACAACCGTTTCATCATGTGCTGGTTCATAAGCAACAATTTCGTCCTTCGATGCTGGGTAAACAGACCCATTCGTTGCACAACCAACCAAGGAAATAATGAAAACAACTAAAGTTAAAGCAATATATTGTTTGGTCATATTAACCTCCGTCATGTTTCTTAATTATACAACATTGCAACATAAAATACAATTTCACACGATTTATTTTAAATTTTACATGAAAATTACGTATGATGCAAAACACTGATAAAATAAAATGACAACCTATAAAAGTGTAGGATTTAAGGGAATTAGACGTTGAAATTGAAATTATATCGCAGAAAATAATGTTATTACATTGCTGATTGCGTTCAAAATTACATAATCGGAATCCGTTTACATATAAAAAAGGAAAAAATATGCGTAAAGAATGGTTAAGCAAGCGAGATTTTACTGACGTTAATACGCAGATGTATTATGCCAAGCAGGGTATTGTAACTGAAGAGATTGAGCACGTCGCGAAACTCGAAAAGATTGATGCGGATGAGCTGAGGAAGTTGGTAGCGCAAGGAAAGGTAGCTATCCCAGCAAATATTAAGCACGAAAACATGGTGCCAATGGGCATCGGGCATTCATTAAGCGTGAAAATTAACACGAATATCGGTAATTCTCCGTTGAGTTCCGGGCTTGACGAGGAAGTTGATAAACTCAAGCATTCGTTGAAATACAAAACTGATACGGTGATGGATTTATCAACTGGCAGCAATATCAAGGAAATCAGGCAAGCGATTATCGACAATTCTCCCATCCCTGTTGGGACCGTGCCGATTTATGAAGTTTTCGAGCGGGTTGAAAGCGTTTATGACATGACGCCTCAGCTTTTGCTTGAGGTAGTTGAAGAGCAGGCAGAGCAGGGTGTGGATTACATGACAATTCATGCAGGTTTACTGAAAAGCCATATGCCGAAAATCCTCGCACGAAAAATTCCGCTTGTCAGTCGAGGTGGTTCACTGCTTGCGCACTGGATGCTGCATCACAACAAAGAGAATCCGTTCTACACTCATTATGAAGATTTAATGAAAATTCTGCGCAAATACGACGTAACAATCTCTATTGGTGATGGTTTGCGACCGGGATGTTTGCATGATTCAAGCGACGATGCGCAATTTGCGGAACTTGCGGTCATGGGTGAACTTGCGCGGAAATCCTGGGAATACGACGTACAGGTGATGATAGAAGGTCCAGGGCATATCCCGCTTCAAGAAATCGAGATGAACATGAAAAAAGAGCGTGAACTCTGCGATGATGCGCCGTTTTACATTCTCGGACCTTTACCCACTGACATTGCTGCGGGTTATGACCATATTTCAAGCGCAATCGGCGGAGCTTTTGCAGCCTGGCACGGCGCATCTATGCTTTGCTACGTAACGCCCAAGGAACATCTTGGACTGCCCAATGCTGAGGATGTCCGCATCGGCGTAATCGCGCATAAAA
>JAIOTL010000307.1 GCA_021106775.1 Planctomycetota bacterium
ATAAACCCGATAATTTCCGGGCGAATGTACTGCACCACAGATGCCCGATGCATTCCAAGAGCACCTGCGATATCACGTGTAAAGCAGGCAACGCAAATTCCCATGTTACCGGGATTGCCCCATTCTACAAGTAGCGCGGCCAGAATACCAATGATGCCGCCTGTTATCACAGGACCCCAACGCGTTGTTAAAATATCTAAAAACTTCATAAAACACTCTCCTTGTATGAAAACCTCACGGAAAAAGTTTAATTTATGCTGTGACCGGAAAGTGTGATAATTGAACAATTGTAAATTTGAGCAAGCACTTATTGCTTAGAACTGTAATATTTTGGAAATTATTTGTCGGAAATACAAAATCACACCCGGTGCATTGACATGCTACACTCAGGTGAATCCAAGAATTGAACTGTGCTGGTATGATTTATTCTGCATCTTATTTTGTGTAAAACCAGATAACAATATCCTATTTTCAACTGCAAATTCAACAATTATTTAAATTTTTAATATTATTCACGCGAGAAAGTTGATTGTTGAGTCTTAAACCGTGATTATTCTTGCAGCTCGAAATCGTCTTTGCCAACACCGCATAATGGACACACCCAATCATCGTCAATCTCCTCAAATGCTGTTCCTGGAGCGATTCCACCATCAATATCACCTTTTTCCGGGTCATAAACCCATCCGCAAACATTACAGATATATTTCTTCATAATTTCCCCTTTATACTAGGCTGTGTTTTAAAACTATTTTTGCGTATTTTACCAGCTTCACGCAACTTTTGAAATTTTTTCAATCAAACACAACCTCATGTAAAAATAAATTCCTATGCAAATTATAAGATAAAATTAGTCGAAAAAAAAGTGCTGACAATCAGTAAAAATTTATTTAGTTTCGCTGAATTCGTAATTTGGCAAATCTTTCTGAGCAAAACGTGATTCTGCTGATCTATCAGGATATAAAAACAAATTCAGCTTTCGACAAGTCCAAAGTTTCAACGGAAGTTCAGGCTTTGTTACACTTAGAATATGCTTCTTTTTCAGGAATCTTTTGCCCACCTGCAACGCAACAGACTTATAACCTTTATGATTTTTCGCAAGTCCCCAATAAATAATAAGATGTGATAAGGGGTTATTTATGTTGTAAGAGTCTGATAACGTCTCATCAGAAACGATTTCTGAATAAACTTTCTCGTATTCATAGTATTCTTCAAGTTTTTCAATATCAGCATTGATAAATTCTTTCAAGATAGATATATCTTCACCAAAAACTTCGTCCACTTCGATACCTTGTAATGCATAGCAAATAAGAGCATGATGCCAGAGATCATCAGCAATCTGATTAACACCAGTCATTTCATCATCTTTCGTTTTTTTGGTTCTCTCAACTGGACCAACACCGTAATGTGCCAAGAGCTTTATGAATTCAGTTTCATCAAGCATTTTGTCCTTATTTAAGTCATATCTGTCGAAGTGATTTTCATTAAACCCAAATTGAATTCTCTTGTAAATGTTGTATACCCTGCCTTCAGGCAATTCTCCTTTGTTGACTTTCTTGATTTCATCAAGCGTTATATGTTTTTTATCATCATCAATATTCATCCCCTTAAATGCGGTTTTCAGAATTGCTTTAAAAGCTTGGAATCGGATTTGATAGTTGAATGGGTGGTATGCAAGTGCTGTTGTTGCAATTTCATAAGCCCTAAGCGGATTCTTGGATTCATTTATCTGAATCAATAGTTTGTATCCGTTAATGTAACCGGGGTGAGATTCGATGGTGTTTTGCAGAATTTCCGAGGCTTTGTCAGGCTGACCTAGTTTCCAGTATATCTTTGCGAGAACGAACATTGCATCGGGATTATTCGGAAATATCTTTTGAATGTCCTGTGCTGCTTTATAGATGTTTTCAGGATTACGATAAAACTTATTTGCTGTCATCAATGCGGGCATCGTATCGTAGATAATGTCATGATAGGCAGCAAGCCAGTTGTTACGAAGTAGATAAGATTTCAGATAAAAATCATGTGCTTTCATTGCTTCAGCACGTCCGTTGTTAAAAACTAAATTTCCGAGTTTCCAGTGAAATTTATAATCGTTAATTGCAGCAGTTTTCCATTTTTCAAGTTGTTCAATAAGTTTGTTAATTTTTTCAAAATGTGCCTAAACTTTCGAGGTGTCAGAGGGTGATTGCATCAGTATGAGGTCTGCTTTGAAAATCATTGCCCTTACAAAATCAGGCTCCAAAACAAGGGCTTTATCGAGCATAATTTCAGCATCAGACAACTCATTCCTTATATAATGCATATATGCCTGAATGTAATTCCTGAACGAGTTTATGTATTTACAGAATGTGCGTTTTTCTGCTTTCTTTTCGATTTCTCCTCTTTTGATGTTTATCGAGGGTGCATATGCAAGTTGCCGCGAGAAATTCGTTAAACTTCTCATCAGCATCGAAATTGAGGCGGTTTCTTCAACGTAACTAAGAATTTCATCGTTCTCAACATCATACCACGAACCTTTTAAGATAACATTGGGTGCTGAGAAATTTACATTACCGAAGATTACGTAGTCTGCATTCGCTAATTTCGCAATTTCACGTGCTTCCTTGATACCGGGTGCAGAAGACATCTCAACATTTGTTAATACATTTGCGATATATCCGGGATTTAATACATAAAACTTATAGTAAAAATCAAGATAATACGATGTTAGTATTTCAACTCCACGAGCGATTTCGACGCTTTCTTTGGTCGGCGGTTTCAATGTACCAAACGGAATTATGGCAACATCCTTGGTCTCAATGTGCTTAATATCAGTCGGTATAGGAGATTCGTTTGCTTCATACCCTTCATCGTCAGTATCTTCACTGTCACCATCATCCTGAAAATAAATTCCATCTTCTGAATTAGCAGCACTCATAATTGCCATCAATGGTGATTCTGCAGATGTCCATGAATCAGCAACCAGCAGAAGGAACAGTGTCATCACAAATATCAAAACATGTTTATTATTTATCATCATTTATCTCCGATTTGCTTTTCTTTCAACTCTAGGTTTATGATTGTAAATTTTTTCGGCTATGTACGCAAGGGTACAAAACTTAATATAGTTGCTTGTACCAATTCGACCTTGAAAGATAACATTACATTGTATTTGCAAATATAAATATGCTTGGTTGCATTCTAATAAAAATTATTTTACTGTTATGAAAATAAGCAGTTAATAATGAAAAATTCGAGGTGGTTTGTGAACAATATTGGAGCAGACAGCAGAAAAAACAATATAAAGGTTCATTTCTATGTTCGCAAAGCACTAGAGCGGGCTTTCAGTGGCATCACTTATTATATTGGCAGATATGTTTTTCGTTTTGTTTTCCTGCTTTTGTTCGGTTTCCGCATTCATAACTTAAAAAATATTCCAAAAGATGCTGGTTACATTCTCATCGGTAATCACCAGTCACATATCGACCCTGTAAGCTTTCCCACTGCCACCGTGCATAATTTCACTTTTGCTGCCCGTCATACACTTTTTAAGAATCCTATTTTCGGCAGATTAATCAGTTTTCTTGGTGCTTTCCCGATAAGACGTGGTGTACGCGATAATTTTGCATTCAAGCAGATGAAAAAGGAAATTGAACATGGAAACTCCTTAATTGTGTTTCCCGAAGGCACTCGTTCGTCCGATGAAAAGATTCAGGAATTCAAAAGCGGTGTTGAAATCATACTGAGATTAACAAAGGCACCCATTGTTCCTGCGGTTATTCAGGGAAACAACAAGATTTTTCCAAAACGCCGTAAAATCAATGCTTTATCAGCATTTGGAACTATGAATGTAATATTCGGCAGAACAATATCCCCCGAAGAATATCTTTCGTATCCACGACGTGAGTTTATGAAAGTTCTTGAGTCGGAGATTCGTAATCTTGATGCAGAATTAAAAAGCAAGCCCTACTACAAATA
>JAIOTL010000464.1 GCA_021106775.1 Planctomycetota bacterium
CCATTCCGAAACCGTATTTTTCCAATGCTTTTCTACTTGCTTCAACAACTTTCGGATGAGTAGTTAAATTGAAGTATGAGTTAGATCCAAGCATAATTGTATCTTGTACATGCCCTTTTCTATCTTTGAGTTTAGAATGTGGACCTGCAGCTGACATAAGCTGAAGCCCTAATCCTTGTTCAATTTCATCAACATTATTATTAAGATAATTTTGTAATTCATATACCTTATTAAAAATATCTTCTTTACCCTCTTTTGATATAAAATCTTCAAATTTCTTCTTAGTCATTTTATCCTCTTTGCATTGTTGTAACATTTAAGAGAATTGTTACTATCGCAATATATTGTACATAAATTACAGTTAATACATCTTGATTTTCTCCATTTATTTTGTTTAATTTTTGAAACTAAATCTGGTTCACAAATAAACGGACGACAAAGTGAAACTGCATCAATCTTATTTTCTTCAATAATATCGACCATGCTAATTACATCCCGAATTCCACCAACAGTGATAATCGGTACATTAACTTGTTTTCTAATCTGTATAGCTGCTTTTAAATTATAATTAGGTTCAAACGAAATTATCTTTGATAAATATTTTTTCATAAATAACTTCTCCCAAATTCTTCGAAAAATGATTGGGACTTTTTTGAACATAGGATTTACATTAAAAATTGTTTCTACTGGACAAGCTCCTCTAATGATATTTAAAGCATATTCCATCGTGCCGAAGCTGATTTCAACAGCATCAAGTAAGTGTTCTATTTCCTTAATTGTATTAATCGTTTGGTTTAGAGTCATTCCTCTATCATCGCTATGACTTAATTTAACAATAGTTGGAAATATTTCCCCACATTTGTTCTTAATTGATTCTAAGATTTTTAGAAGAATTAGTGAATTCTCCGACCAAATATCTTTTCTTGAATTTGTATGAGGTGATAGAAACTGATGGATTAGATAACCATGTGCTGCGTGAATCTGAACACCGTCAAAACCAGCATATTTAGCACGTAAAGCTGCATTCGCAAAATCTGAAATAATGCTGATTATCTCTTGATTAGATAATGGTCTAACTTTTTGTTTAAAATACGCACATTTTTTCCTTGAAGCTCCTACAACTTCTTGCTTTGTAACACACCTTAAAGTTTGTCGTCCAGTATGAGCAATTTGCATAAATAGTTTTATCATAGGATAACTTTTTTTAACTTGGCTTACTATATCACTCCAGTGCTTTATTTTATTATCTGTGTCTATACCGCATTGTGCTGGATGCATAGCCCGCCCATTCCTAGAAATATAGCAAAAACCCGTTATTATTGTGCCAACATTGTTCCTTGCCAAATCTGAATAAAGCTCGCACAATTCTTTCTTAGGATTACCGTTTTTATCTCCCAAACCTTCGTAAGTCGCTGATCTAATAAATCTATTAAGCAATGTAATATTTTTCATTATTAGAGGACTAAATAGTATATTTTTATTTATATACATTGTTCTACTGCCTCCAAGATATGTTGAATGTAAAGCTCCTTGCTTACAAATTCTCTTGCATCTGGTGGTGTAAGCTTAATTTCCTTATCACCCCAAAATATTTGAGAAGAACCAGAAGCTTTAACAATGCCTATCTTAGTCACATTTTCAATTTCAATATTTGTATCAGTAGTAAATAACAGTTCATATTCTCCTGCACCCCCAAATAGAAAAGCTTCTTTTGGAATAGAGCTATTATTGCAGAATTCTAAAACATGTTTATCATAAGGTATTTTAGAAGGATTTACGTAGAAAGTTAAACTTGGATTAAGCAAACGCAGTGTCCACAAACTTTCGATAAATCCGCCACTTGTATCAATACATGAATTCGCATGTTTTCTAATTATTTCTGCTTCATTAATCCTTAAATCTAAATCTGGAGTTGACGAACCTGTAAACGCACTTAAATTCGAATCACCAAGTGTACCTGTTACCCACATATTTTGTTCATTCGCAGGAATTATTCTTGATATTGGTTTACTATTTATAAAATTTCCCATAGCAACACCGGTGTAACGCCACTTTTCCGAGGAACCTAAATCTCCACCGATTAAAAAACATCCGCATTTACCCAAAATATCCTGTATGCCTTTTGAAATATCCTGTGCAAATTCAGGATTGTTTCTTGGAGTAACAATAGAATGCATGTAAAATATAGGTGCACATCCTGCTGCGAACAAATCCGAAATTGTTGATATCGCCAAATGCTTTCCAAGCTTAATTAAATCTTTATCATCGAATAAATCTTCTTCATATGAAAACTCATCTATCGTAAATCCAAATAACTGCCCATTGATTTCGACAATTTCCGCATCGCACTCAAAAGGTCTATTCTTTTGGCATGAAGAACTTTTGTAATATTTTATAAAGCTATTTATATAATCCATTTCACGCATTATTATACCCGCAAATCAGCGAAAGTTTTCTGGGAACTATTTTAACTGAAATATCAGTAAATCCCTTAGGATCACCGTCAAATTCGATTTCCTTTTTATTTGGTGTTTTAACAGCAACCGAAGTGCATGTTTTTATAAATATATTATTGTTTTCTTTAATTTTCCCTGTATAAAAATTTTTTAACATCAAAATGAGCTTAAATCTGCTTAATCCATGCAAAATCATAACATACAAATTTCCATCATCAGGGTTTATATTCAGATTGAGTTTTAATCCAGATGCTATGAATGGATTTTTTATTATAAAAATGTGATTAGTATTGTTGAAATTGTATTCTTGGTTATTAATTATTACAGTAGATGAAAACGTGTTGTGTTGAATAATCGATTTAAATACTCCTAAACCCGTGCCCATAGTGTCACCATATAATTTTCGCCATTTGTTTGCAAAACGTGCAATATCAGCACCTAAACCAATATTACTACTGCACGCAAAATACTTATTAATACATTCACCTTTTATATTTTGATAAGATATTTCAACAACATCTACTTTTTTCTCTTTGTGCGTTTTTAAGATATTAAAAGCATTTTGTGGGTCAATTGGAATATTATGGAATGTGCAAAAATCAGGACTTGTTCCTGCATACAACACACCCATCGATTTGTAATTATCTGACTCTAAAACACCGTTCAAAACTTGATTTATTGTGCCGTCACCACCAACAGAAACCACATCATTCTTCGATTCCTTTGCCAACTCAAAAGCATGTCTTTCAGACTTAGTTTCGCAACATTCAAAATCAATATGAGCTTTTTCAAAACTTTTTTTCCAAAGGTTCCAAAGTTTTTTTCCTTTACCGGACCGTGACGAAGGGTTTAATATTAACCTCATTTTTTATAAATCCCAAGTTTTTGATATAGCATTGTTTTGCAACCTCTGTCCCATTTATCTACCAGTTCTTCAGTATATTTCCAAGGAATTGGAGTTGAATCCAAATTATATTTCTTCATTAATGTTGATATGTTTTCCGCTTGGGTGCAGCAAAGCCAATTACTACACGGCTCTTGAAAATAAGACC
>JAIOTL010000295.1 GCA_021106775.1 Planctomycetota bacterium
ATTATTCGCGAGGTAATGTTCATACACAGGAAATTTCAATACCGCAATCGAAACCGCTAAATATCGTTATTGAAGAAATCAAACTTTACAAAATAACCGGTAAAATTCTCGACGAAGCAGGTTCACCAATTAAATATCCGCGAATTCAGGTTATTATGGAATCTGAATCGGCTTTTAATAAATATCAACACGGAAAATTCGATGGAACCTTCGAAATCAGAGACTTACATCCGGGGCAGTACAAATTAATTATAATGACCAAAGACCGCAAGGTTGTAAATCCGTCTTTCAAAGTAAAGATTGTTGATAAGGATGTTATTAATCTTGAGTTAAAGGCGAAAAATGTAATCAACGGCGCATTTGTAAGGCGTGTTTTACCAGGTTCGAAAGCAGATGATGCAGGTATCAAGCCAGGGGACATTATTACCTCTTACAACGGCAAAACTGTAAAAGATTCATCGGATTTGTATAGAAACAGTCTGAAAGCCATTGGAACAGCAGGACAGGTTGCGATAAAGATATATAGAGATGGCAAGGAAATGACGTTGATGATTGAGCCCGGTGAAATGGGAGTCTCATTTTAACATACAGTTAGACATCGCTTTAGACTTGTACTAAACTCGGAGAGTGTTAGTATTAGGCAGCAATTCAACTGGTAAAATTGGTGAATTATGGGAATAAAAAAAGCTGACATTGAAACTGATTTCGACGGCAGAACTGCAAACGTCAAGATTCGCGTAAGGTATCCTGATACCGACAAAATGGGCGTCGTTTATCATGCTAAATACCTCGAATATCTTGATGCTGCCAGAACAGAATTCATGCGCAAAATCGGATTCACGTACAAAGAGCTTGAAGACGCAGGCATTGGGCTGGTTGTTGTTGATGTGAACATGAAATTCCGAATGTCAGCATTTTATGACGATATTATCAATGTTGAGTGCATTCTCGAACAGGTTGAAAGCGCAACTGTAACTTTTGGATATAAGGTTTTCAGTGGAGATAAGCTGCTAATCGAAGCTAAAGTTAAACTTATCTCAGCAGATTTGGTAAAAAAGACTGCGGTGAGAATACCAAGAGATATTTATTCTATGCTGAGTAAACACAAATTCGAGTAATGCTTAGGGATAAAAATATAGATTGTTGTTTGTCATTCCTGCGAAAGCAGGAATCCAGCTATTGTGCGAATGTGACGAATTATGGATTCCCAATCAAGTTGGGAATGACAACTACTCAAATATTATATCCATAACTACAATTACACTGTTACATAGTTTCAGTGAATGGTAGAACAGGCATCCCTGCCTGTTTATATTGATGCTGAGTGTCAGGCAAGATGCCTGACATACCGACAATGTCGCAAAATTAATGTATCAGTGCACTAGGCATTGAGACACAACCGATAACGGACAAAAATGATAGAAAAAATCAGCGTTACAGAACGATTAATGAACTTCATCGCATACCTTTTCAAGAATTCAAACAGGTTTGTTACCCGTGATGAAATATTCAATGAGGTCGAAGGATATGCAGGTGAAGTCGGAAACGATGCGCTTTTCCGCTTGTTTGAACGCGACAAGAAGAAACTCAAGGAAATCGGTATCACGATTAAAACGATTTCAGAACATATCGGCGAAGGCAATCAGCCGGTGTACAAAGTCGATGTTTCCGAATCATTTATTCCGCCGATGTATTTTACATCCGAAGAACGACTGCTTCTTGAAGCGCTTGCTACCACGATACCAGCACAGTCCGCTGTTGGACATCATCTCAGACTGGCACTCATGAAACTTCGAAACGATTACATCTCAGATGATACTGACAATGAAGATTATTCAGCTGATTCCAACGATGAAATATCCATGCAGAAGCAGACACCAATTGTTACACAAAAGCGTGAAACAACCCATGAAAGTCCTCTGATTCGTGAACTTCTGGATGCAATTGCATTAAAAAAACGAGTTTCATTCTCATATTCTCGCCCAGGTTCAGACAAATTGGAGCTTCGGGAGATTGCACCATATGGCTTATACCGCGTAAACGGGTTCTGGTATCTAGTTGGTTTCAGTTTTGAGCGTGACTCAATGCGCGTGTTCAAACTTGAGCGGATTTCAGGCAGAATCAAGACTCTGACGAAAAGTTTTAATTCTCCTGACAATGATGAGCTGGATAAAGTCAAACGTCAACTTATGATGAATGAATTCGGAACAATCAACGTCAGACTTGAGTTTAAGAAGGAAATCGGGTTCTTAGTTGAGCAGGAGTATGGAAGTATTGGGGAACTCAGCAAGACTTCTGAGGGCAACATCATACTCGATTTGAAAAACACCACGAAATCTGTACTATGGCGCATTCTGAGTGATTATCAAGATTTTGTAAGGATTGATTCACCAGAAAGCGTTATAACTGACGTTAAGAATGAACTTATGTCGATAATCGAGAATCAATAGAAATATGATTCAAACTCGATTTCGATTATGTAAAAAAATTGAACATTTTTTGATTAAAATTGCTATATTGACTGATATATTTGGTCATACAAAGAAAGGGAGATGAGTATGAAATCCAGATTCGATATTGCATTATCCGTGCTTTTGTCACTAACACTGACTTTTTTCGTAATTTCTTGTGCTAGAACCGAAGTAACCGAGCCGGAAGATGATTATGACGAGTTTGCAGCGGTCGAAGCAGGTGCAGACGAAGCATTTAAGGAAACTTTTGGTGATGACGATGATATTGATGTAGACCCGATAAAAGTTGACCCAATTGATTCAGACATCAAAGATTTGGATAACGAACTACCCAAGGAAACTACGAAGAAAGAAACACCTGAAAAAAACCTGTCCGTTGGCATGGAAAGATACAAAAAGTACTGGAGTAACGGTGTTGACCCTGATTATCCGTCAAGCAGATATCTCATTGGTATCGGAATGAAAAACTACGACAGCGAAAACGACAAAGGGCTTGCAGAACGTCAGGCAACCGCGGATGCAAGAGCAGAGATTGCTGCATTTTTCAAAGCTAAAATCGAATCAATGGTTAAAACCGAACAGGAGAAAATCGTAACAATCAAGTCGAAAGTCAGGCATGTCGGTGTGCTCATCAAGGATGAATATGATATGACGCAGTCTGTTCAGCAAAGCGTTAAGGGTGCGGAGAAAAAAGGCGTTGCATACGACTCAAAGCTTAAAATCGTATATGTTCTCGTTGTTCTCGATAGAAAAAGAGCTGCCGAGTTAATCAACGAAGAACTGAAAGCACTGAAGACCAAAATCGAAGCCAACGTCAGCGTTTACCAAACCGCAGCATCTGATGGCAGACTCATCAAGGCGACCAATATCCTTGCAAAAGCGATAAACATGCTGGTTCAGTTCAGAGCAAAACGACAGGAAGCGATTTTCATTGCACCCGAAGGATTCGTCATTGTTGACCTCGAAGGAATCGAAGAAGGCGACCTAATTCAGAAACTTGCTGAGATTACCATTGATCTGACCCTTATGGTGAAATCGAAAATTACAACAACCGATGAAAACGGCAATACGGTTGTTCAGAAGCTTGACAGTGTTACATCGCAAATTTCAGCGGAACTACGGAAGAAAAGCAGCAACTTAATTATGCTGAAAAGTGCTTCAACACTCCTAAAACAAACGGATTATGACGAAGTGTCGAATTGGGGAATTGATAAACTCAAGGAAGCGGCACCTGATACTCAAATTATCATTCTTGCGAGATTGGAATCTGAAAT
>JAIOTL010000244.1 GCA_021106775.1 Planctomycetota bacterium
GCCTTTTCGCATCTTCCTCAGGCGAAGTAAATTCAATACTTGTCGGATGTCTGCCATCCAAATATTCCTTATCTTTCCGAAATGTCGCAACTTCGAATTTATACTCGCGAACTTTGACAATAACTACGCCAAACGCTGCACCTACAAGTTTCGAATTCACAAATAATCTCGAGATTTCCGTTGTTTTCGCAACCGTTGCAATATCAATATCAGTTGGATTTATATTGAGCAGCATGTCGCGCACAGCACCACCTACAAAGTATGCTGTGAAACCTGCAGCATGTAGTTTTTCAACGATTTCCTGTGCTTCCTGAAACAAACCCATATTTCTATCCGGTATTTAGGCAACTTGTATATAAAAATCTGTAAAAAACATTTATAAATATACAATATCTTACGTGTGTTTAACGACGAATTTTATCGGGAATTTAATATGTTTATAGAAAAGACCTTTTTTCTTACGCCTGAGGAAGTCCCTGTTCAGATAGAGGCGGAATTAACTTTGAAATCGAAGGATGAAACTCAGGATTGCGGCATAATTGTAATGCATCCGCACCCGCAAATGGGTGGCAATATGAATTTCAAGATGCTCTACAGGCTGAGCAAGAATCTGTATCAAGCTGGTTTTGATGTGTTACGATTTAATTTTCGTGGCGTGGGCAAATCTGAAGGTGAATTTGGTGGTGGTATCCTCGAAGGATTTGATTTCGCAGGTGCTTACGCGTTTATGAATGAGAAGGGTTACAGCAAAATTGGAGCATGCGGGTATTCTTTTGGGTCTGTTGTCGGGCTGTCTCAGCTTGTGAATATTCCGGTTTGTGCGTATACAGCAATTGGATTTCCGAACACCTCAGCGACTCTCATAGATAATATTGAACGCACTTTGAATATAAGGATTCCTTCAATGTTTATCTCAGGCGACAACGACGATTTTTCTGATTTAACTCAAATTCCAGCACAATTTGAATTCGAAATTGAGCCTGAAATTGTTATCATTGATAATGAAGACCATTTCTTCCTTACAAAGTGGCAGGAATTGGTAAACGATGTTACCAGTTTTATGTTGAAACACTTCAATTAGCTTGAAAACAGGAGAATAAAATGCCGGATAATTGGTTTTACTACGTTGTTCTCGTAATCTTGCTGATTATCATGATAGTACTCGGTTTTTTCATCGGGTATCACTATCAGGGTGATAGGGATGTCATGAAACAAAAACTACAAGAAGCGGATGAAAAAATCAGCACCCTTGAAACGAACATGAAAAAGGATGAAGATTCACATAAAAAGGCATTGTTGGAACTGGATTTTTATAAAGATGAATTTACGAAATATAAGCAAGAACTTGGCGAGAACGGTATAAATGCTGATGAATTGATAAAAAAATATGAGGATGAAGTTAGCAGAAGCATTATGCGTAAAAATATTGTGGTGAAATTGATTAAGTGGCTGCAGGATAATACTTCAATTTCAGTTCCGAATACTGCGGAAGAGCTTGGTATGGAGGAGGATGGCAAAGAAATAGAAGAATATAGAAAGATAAATAAGTAAATAGCACGAACTTCAAGAAATTCAGCACGTTAATCAACAAATATTTACATAAGTTTAAACATGAATAGGGGATAAAATGAAAACTTCAATTATTCTGTCGGTGGCAATTTTGGTGCTTGTATTTGGATTGTATATTCTTACAGGATTGAGCTGTGGCGACACAAAACAGCCTGACACCAAACATAACGACAAAACCAAACATCAACCGAAAGCGGATACAATTAAAGATGATAATAAAGTGGAAAAAACAGTCGTTGAGAAGACTAAGGTGGAGTTCGCTTCTGAAAAAGGCAAAGAATTTCTTGTAGCACAATACGGCAAAGGCTGGGGAAAAGATTTTAAGCAAAGATATCTCGGAATAGATGGATTAGTTATCGGGGCATTATTGAGCAAACCAAATCCCTTGAAACCAACTGATACGATTGTTGCTGAAACGTTGGATTATTTGCTCGCAAAACAAAACAGCATAGATGGCAAATGGGAAAATCCGCAGGGAGGTTTGGCGGTTTATGAGACGTCCACAATTATTCTGGCGTTAAAGAAAGCTCTGGAACTTGACCCGAATCTTGCGAATAAAGATAAAATCAAGGAAGCGATAAAAAGAGGAGTTGATTATTTAATTTTGGCTCAGGTTGATGAGAATCCTGCATTTGAGGGTGATGTTATCGCTAAGGAAGGTGATACAGGATTTGTTGCTGCTCATCGTGGAGGCTGGATTTATGGTCATCACAAACCCGGCAAATCTCCCGCGAACCTTTCGACGTCGCACTTTGCAATGGAAGCACTTTTTGAATCGGGCTTGAAAGATGACCCGAAAGTTAAAGATGCCTTCAAAAAGGCAATCGGTTTTCTCGAATACTGTCAGAATCGTGGTGAGAAAGTTATCGAGATACCTGCCGGTATTGGTGATAGAGAAAAAGCTGATAAAATCAAGTATAGTACGGATGGTGGCGGAATTTATGGACCGGGAATCGCCAAACCCAAGTATATCGAAAAAGATGGATTCAAGATTCCAAAATCCTACGCATCAATGACATATGCTCTGCTGAAAGGCTATATTTTCGCAGGGATGCCCAAAACCGACCCAAGAGTAGTCGCAGCGTTTGAATGGCTGAAAATAGCAGAGAATTTTACGTTTGAAAGAAATGCCGGCTTCGAAGAACAGCCTTATACAGGTTTGTATTATTTAATTTATACTGCATCGAAAGCATTGAAAATTATGGGTGAAGATATTATTGCAGATTCAAAAGGTCAGGAACATGAATGGCGTAAGGAAGTTAACGATAAAATCTTGAAAATGCAGAACGACGATGGAAGCTGGGTTAACGAAAAAGAACCTAGATGGGATGAAGGAAATCCTGTTCTTGCAACGTCTTACGCGCTTCTGACGTTCGGTAACACAGCAAAAGAAGCTTATGAATCAGATTAATCCAATCTTTTAAGAATCTTACTACTAAGAACACTAGGAAAATGGTCGGTCAGGCATCTTGCTTGACACATAATTTCACATTGACAGACTATGAAGCCTGTCCTACCGCTTTCGCTGATAGAGAACATTTCACATTATTCGGTATCATCAACCAACTCGAACTATTCGATGGAATACATGAGATTGCTTCGCTTCCGCTGATCGCTCGCAATGACATTGGTTCGAATGTTTTCTATACGAACCGCCAAATTCTGTGGGTGGTACACAGGGAACAAAATTCAAAATATTTCTGTTATTCCGAGGGTTTTTCATCCTCAGCTTTGACTTCTTCTGACTTGGCTGCATTTGCTTTAGCATCATCTGCTTTGTCCTTCGCCTTTTTAGCAGCGATTAATTCCTCAATCTTCGCATTGTAATTAGCTTCTTTTTCCTCAAGACGCTCAGCTTCACGCTTCTTAACCTTTTTAACAGGCTCGCCCAAAAGCTCCTTGACTTTTCTTGCTTTACCAACTCTATCGCGCAAATAATAAAGCTTTGCACGTTTTACACGACCGCGTCTCAAAACTTCGATTCTTGAAATCTTAGGTGAATGAAGCGGGAAGATTCTTTCAACCCCTTCACCCTCGACGATTCTACGCACGGTAAACGTTTCGCGGATTCCTCCATGTTTCTTCGCAATGACAGTTCCCTGGAAAATCTGATGCCTTTCCTTGTCCCCTTCGACGATTTTGAAAAACACCTTAACTTCATCGCCAACACGGTACAATGGAATATCATATTCGAGAACATCGCCTGATTTCCCTTTTTTCTTAGGCTTTTTCGTTTTCTTCGCTTTTTTGCCTTTTTTCTTTGCAGTTTCTTCTTTGGAAACCTTTTCTTCTTCTTTTTCTTCCTCAGGAATTGTTACTTCGCCTTCTTTGGCTTTTGCGATTTCTTCCTGAATTGTTTTTTCAGTCTTCTTGATGAGCGGATCCATCGTTTTCTCCATTTATATTTTTATTCTCAGTTTTTTTCTGTTTGTTGTTTAGAAAAGCTGGGAATTTTAGTTTTTTTCTTTCTCTTTGTAAACCAGGAAGTTGTAAAAATTTGGTTAAAATCGCATTTTCATTTGTTTTTAAGTCGGGTCTGCGTTTTTTTGTCCGTTCGATACTTTGTTTCATACGCCATTTTGCAACTTTTTCGTGATTACCCGAAAGTAAAATTTCAGGCACCTTTTTTCCTCTGAATTCAAAAGGGCGAGTGTAAGTTGGGAAATCGAGCACATTACCAACCTCAAAACTCTCGAAATCCGAAGAATAATCGTCGCCAAGAACGCCAGGAAGAAGTCGGCACACAGCATCGATAACCACAATTGACGCCAATTCACCACCAGAAATGACATAATCACCAATCGAAATCTCATCCCAGTCATATCCTTCGCGTATTCTTTCGTCAAAACCCTCGTAATGACCGCAGAGCATGAGCAAATGTTCTTCATTCGATAAATCCTGGGCAAGCTTTTGGTCAAAGGTTTTGCCCTGCGGCGTCAGCATAATAATTTTCGGCATTTTTGCTAGATTTGATGTTATATTTTCTATGCAGTCGAAAATCGGTTCGCATTTCAACACCATCCCAGGTCCACCACCATATGGTCTGTCATCTACAGTCTGATGTTTATCAGTTGTGAAATCCCGAAAATTATGCGTCGTAATATTAATCAAACCCTTTTCCCGCGCACGTTTCAGTATGCTATACGATGTACCAGCATCAATTAATTCTGGAAAAAGGGTCAATACATCAAATTTCATGACAGGTAAACCTGCTTTTCTTTGCTAACACTGGCAATAAGACTCAAATGTTATTTGTCCTATTGAAAATATTGCATGTTTGTGAGTGCGATTCGCACGCTGGGAAAATATACCAAAATAAACTTATGGGACATATCATAGTAAATCTTTATACAATCTGCGCTAAAATATACAATAAACATCGAATTTGTTTGAATCTTTAGATGTTTTAGGTTCTGTCCCGTAAGTTGTTTGAGAGGAGATTTTATCAGATTTATGCAACAAGCATGCTGGATTTGATTTTGACCTGCTCAATTGCACCGAAAAACATAATTTGCAGCTGAGAAGGTTGAAAACATTAAAAGCAATGCTTTTTCGGAATCGAGGATTGAGAAACTCCGCAGGCGTAGCCAAAGCTACATCGAGGTCGTTTTGATTGAAGAGATTTCGAAAATTGTGTGAAGCTGAAAAAATATATCAAAACTACTTTTGGGACAGAACTAGCAGGAAGATAAATAAAAAGCATAAAGGGATGCAAGCATCCTTTTTCTCACGGCGCAGGCAATAGGACATAAGAGTTATTTGACCTATTTTCGATGTTGTAAAGAAAAAAATACTTGCCTTTTCCGATTCAAAGTGTATTTTATCAAGTTTTACGTACTATCCGAAAGTTTGCACAATGAGTATCCTTATATCGTTTTTTCCGAGAAATAAATGGGGACAGGGCATGGTAGCCCGGTGGTGGGCATTTATTGTCCTGATTGCAGTTTTTGCATGGGGAAGTTACAGTTCTTTCCAAATTTTGTACACATATATTGGATGGCAGACCGAGATACCGAACCCGGGCATTGAATTACCTGAAGAATCCAGGATTGCTGAATACGAAGTAATAATTTCTGCAGATGATGCAGAAGCCATCAAAGAACTCAGCAAATTCGACAAAACCGACGATGGATCGTATTTAATCAACGAAAGTGCCGACTATATTCTCAAAGAGGGTTACGGCTTTGACCCTGTAACAAAAGAACAGAGGAATGGTTCCGGTATTGCATGGGCTGCATTAGTTGCATTCGGCATTTTCATGCTGTTTTTCTTGTTATCCTGGCGTGTTGTACACGGTAGAAAAGGTTCAGAAGTTCTTCTTGAAACCGAACATGAATTGAGGAAAGTTGTTTGGCCCAGCAAGCAACGTGTGTTTAATTCGTGAATTCTTGTTGTTATAACAATGACATTTTTTTCAATAATTCTGTTTTTCTCAGATATCTTGATTAACATGTTGATTAAAGATATCTTGAAACTCTGGTAAACTGTTCCGCATAACTTTTATTCAACAGTCAGATTAGAATCGCGAGGGGTTAATCATGTCAAAGCTTTGGTACGTATTGAGAATTAGAACCGGTCAAGAAGAGATTATTAAGGAATCCATTGCGCGAAGAATGAGGCAGGAAGGGCTGGAGCATCTACTTGGTGAAATCCATATCCCAACTCAGATGGAATTTGATTATGAGGACGGGAAAAAGCCCAAGAAAAAAGACCGCAAGATTTACCAGGGATATTTGTTTCTTGAGCTTGATTTGATGGTCGAGGACAAACTAAACGACGATTTGTACTACATTATCAAGGATGTGCCTGGTGTTGGCGATTTTGTCGGTCCGCAGGGTCAGCCTTTGCCGATGACCGATGAAGATGTGGATAAAATGCTGGATCGTCAGCCTGAACCTGTGATAGATGCAACCGGCGAAACTGAGCTTGATGTTGTTGTGCCATTTTCGGTTGCTGACAGAGTTACGGTTACTGAAGGCGGATTCAAGAACTGCGAGGGAGAGGTTGAGAAGATATTGGAGCGTGGAATGGTTCGCGTGAATATCATGATTTTCGGCAGGAAAACACCCACGGACATCGAATTCACCAAGCTCGAAAAAATCGACTAGTGTTACCTTTACGTTCTTTTTGCATATTTCACAGAATCTGTCGGTTTCGTAGAGAAAATTCCCATTGTCATTCTGAACGAAACGAAGTAGAGTGAAGAATCCAGGATGGTCATACACTAATTACATGCCTGCTCGTTGTCATTCTGAGCGCAGCGAAGCGGACGAAGTCCTTTAATTATCCAGGATGGTCATACACAAAACATCGAATAATAGAAAACATTTTATTCAATGAAGACAAAGATTCTCGGTCAGAAATTATCAGACATAAAACATTTTAATGTGTTCCACGTTTAATCTTCCGCTAGCCTGGATTCTTCGTTACACTCCCTTCGTTCGTACCACTCAGAATGACAAGATTCTGTGAAATCTGCAAAGAAGACGCAAAAAAAAGTGGGTTTACCCACCTCTACGAAACCGTTAGATTCAGAAAAATATGAAAAGGGACGGAAAAAAACGCATGTTTACATGCTTGTCAGCGAAAGCGAACCTTAGTGGTTCTTCGTGTTCTTGGTGGCAAAAAGATTTTAACTGGATTAAATCGAATACTTCTGTCCTTAACTATGAGATTGAGTCAAATTGTAAAACTGCTTACAATTCTTTGAATAATATTGATTTGCCTTAAATTTTGATTTATTGTCTGCGAGAGTTCATCAAGTCAGGATAAACATGTATTATTTATATTTTGCAACTGGTTTGCTGCTATTGATTTCATTTATCAAAAGCCGAAAAAAAACTATCAAAGCGTTTAAAATTTCCATAAAGAAATTTATTAAAATTTTACCTGCATTTGTAATTATGATTATTTTGGTTTCAATTGCTTTTTTCCTGTTGCCTTCAAGTTTGTTTATGAACCATTTTAATAACAAGGTGCAATTGATTGATGTATTTATCGCAACAATTCTCGGCTCCATCACACTTATGCCGGGATTTATAGCATATCCAATGTGCGGTATTTTGTTACAAAAAGGTGTCAGTTATATGGTTATATCAGCATTTACAACAACTTTGATGATGGTGGGGATTCTTACTTTTCCTGTTGAAAAAGAGTATTTCGGAATCAGAGTTGCCCTAATCAGAAATATAATTGGATTGATTATCGCTTTGGTAATAGCGATTACAATTGGATTCATCTACGGTGAAATATTATGAAAATTCGAAAAAAGCATATCAAGTACATCTTCATTGCAGTATATGTCATATTTATACTTATATCATTGCTCTTTAGTTTTGATTCAGGTAATCAAATTGGTGCAAATTCCGCGAACTTTGTGCTTGAGTTACTCAAAATACTGCCTTGTGCATTTATTTTGATTGGCTTGTTCGAAGTCTGGGTAAAAAAAGAAAAAGTTGAAAAATATTTTGGCGAAAAATCCGGGTTCATGGGGTACATTTGGAGCATTATTCTCGCTGGTTCAACTGTCGGCGGATTGTATGTTGCATTTCCCGTTGCCTATTCTTTGCGCAATAAAGGTGCAAAATTAAGCATTGTTTTTACTTATGTTGGTGCAGCAGGGATATGCAGAATTCCAATGACAATTTTTGAAGCATCATTTATGGGTTTGAAATTTACTCTGATAAAGTTGATTGTATCTCTGCCTTTAGTTATTTTGTCATCGATTTTACTTGGAAAATATCTTGAAAAACACGATTATCAACTTCTGAAAGGGAAGTGACTGAAGCGGACGAAGTCCTTTAATTATCCAGGATGGTCATGTACAAATTACATGCCTGCTCGTTGTCATTCTGAGCGCAGCGAAGAATCCAGGATGGTCATACACAAAACATCGAATTTTGAAATATTTAGCCTGCAGTCAAAAAGTAGGACAGGCATCTTGCCTGTCAACCCAACGTTGTCATTATTCTAGTTCCCAAAGTCCTCTTTGGGAATGAACTGAACCGCGAAACTCCGTTTCGCACACAAACAGAGTTTGTAATGTAAGTGTGTTCCCAAACAGAGTTTGGGAACAAGGAAACGGTGGTTGAGCGGAGTCGAAACTACCAATGTTACGTATTGCCTTCGACTACGCTCAGGCAACAACGTCAGCAATGACAGGCAAGGATGCCTGTCCTACAGTGCGTAGCTGCGAAATAGCACAGTACAAGCAGTTGTATGAGTGCTGTTCGTCAATATTTTGTGCTGAATTGATTTCATACCAATTTAATAGCAAAGTAAAGCGAATTTATCTGCATAACGCCTGCAAAACGCTACATATCGCTAAATTGATGCC
>JAIOTL010000180.1 GCA_021106775.1 Planctomycetota bacterium
ACTTTATTAAACGAATTTTGAATCTTCGGTTATATTGAGTTAAAGCAAATTTGAAAAGGAATAAGGTGCAGTTTTATTGTCCTGAATGTAATAACAAGATTTCGAAAAAGGATGTTAAATGCCCGAGATGCGAGCACCAACTAATATCTGTAACAAAGTGTAAACATTGTGACGGAACTGGAAAAAATCCCAAAAAATTCAATATCACATATGTTGCAAAGGGAAAAAGTGGAATATATTCGATTCTAAGTCTGGCTTTAATCGCCTTGAATATCGCTTATCAGCTTGGTGCATTTGGATATTTTTTACCATTGGATATACTGCTGTTGGTTTTGCTTGCTTCCGTAGGTGTTCAAGGTCAATTTGTTATGAGAGCATGCCCAATATGTAAGGGAAAAGGTAAAACAAGAGTTTTTCATCATAAAATCGATTTGCATAAACAAAAACATGTTAAAGTATAGATTAATTTCGATTGCTTCTTGAACCGTAGAAATGTTAAAATAATTTATAAGTGCTATTTAGTGAGTCTGATATGAACGAAAACAAAGAAACATCACAAGATGCTGAATCGGATACTACTCAAAAAGAAAATCCTAAGAAACACAGTAAATTGCACAAATTAGTATTACTTTTTGCAATATTAGTGAATATTACAATTTTGCTAAATGCCATATTCGGGTGGAATGGTCCGTTTAAGAATACTGACAAACCTCATGAAGACTATTGCGGTAAAATTGCGCTTAGTTTGTCACCCGATGGTAAGATACTTGCATCTTCTTCAGATCATTACACCTTTACACTCTGGGATGTTAGCGATGTTCATAATGTGAAAAAACTCAGCATATCTGAAAAACAAGAGAATGTGGTTGATTATCTTCAGTTTTCACCAAATGGAAAACTTCTCGCTTCAAGTTCAGGTGATATATCACTGCATGATAACCTTAAAATTTGGAACATAAGTGATGCTAAAAATCAGAAGTTACATGTTGAGTTAGGTAAATATAAATCCGCATGTTTTTCATCTGATTGGAGTATTCTAGCTACTAGTAATTCTGAATTCATTTTTAATAGCAAATTATCTTCCAAGGTTCAGCTTTGGGATACAAGCGATATGTCAAACATAGAGGAAATTTGTACACTCGATGGACAGGGAGGTGGTGCAAACTCATTTTGTTTTTCTCCTGATGACAAGATTCTTGCTTTTGGATCATCCATACTTGATCCGAAAAAACAACATATTAGTTTTTATGACAATCAGGGAATAATTAATCTTTGGGATATCAGTGATGTTTCGAATGTTAAGAAGTTACCTGAACTTAAAACTCAAAGTAACACAATTTCTTCAATATGTTTTTCACCTGACGGGAAGATACTCGTTTCAGGTTCTAGTGCATATCGAGCAATTTTTGCTGAACGTTTTGGTGAAATTATATTTTGGGATATTAGCGAACCAGGAAATACTAAGGAAATCTTCATCGAACAGAATCATAACGCAAAGATTTCATCACTGAAATTTTCAAGTTATGGAGATATCTTGGCATCAAGTTCAAGTACAACGAATAAAGTTATAAAAGATATTGATGACATGTTTACTGGTCAAATAATGGTCTGGAGCACACAAAATGAAAACTATATCAAGCTAATGCGACAGATAAATCAAAAAAATGAGTGCGGTATCTGTGGTCTAAATTTTTCTCACTCTGGACGACATCTTTTCTCAATTTCGTGGAAACCTACAAATATGTTAGATATTAAGGATCATATGATTTCTAAAATAGAAATCTCTATTTGGGATGTGAGAACCGGTAAATTGGTTAACTCATTAAAATAAAACCATAATGCTTGACTTGGGAATTATTCTTCGGTGGGTTCGGGGTGTTTTGAGTGGTAGTCGGCGATGGCGGATTCGAGTGCTTCCTCAGCCAGGTTCGAGCAATGCATCTTAATCGGTGGCAACCCACCAAGCTCATCCGCCACTTGCTTATTCGAAATCTTCTTCGCTTCCTCAATCGTCATCCCCTTCACAATCTCCGTTACCATGCTACTCGACGCTATCGCCGCTGCGCACCCAAACGTCTTAAACTTCGCATCAACAATCTTGCCATCCTCAACCTTGATATAAAGCCGCATAACGTCGCCGCACGTCGGGTTTCCAACTGTGCCAACGCCATCCGCATCCTCAATCTCGCCGACATTCTTCTGATTCTTCAGAAGCTCAAACACTTTATCGCTATAATCTGTATTTCCCATTTTTTTTCTCCAATTTACTGTAATAACACTCAAAGGTGCATTATTGTTTCGCTTTTTTTAAATCTTCCCACTAAGGTGAGAATTCGCGCAGCTTGTTGACAACTTCGATGACCGCATCCGCAGTATAATCGATTTCTTCCTGCGTATTGTATCTGCTGAGTGAAAAGCGGATTGACCCATGTGCAATTTCCGCAGGGATGCCCATGCTTGTTATAACATGCGACGGCTCAAGCGAGCCCGAGCTGCACGCACTCCCCGTCGAGACAGCAATACCTTTGTTATCGAGCATTAGCAGGAACGATTCGCCTTCGATGTACTTGAAGCTTATGTTTACGGTGTTTGGCACGCGCAATTCCTTGTGTCCGTTGAGTTTGACCTCGTCCAACCCGCTGAGAAGTTTGTCCTGCAACCTATCCCTCAACCCCCTGATTCTGTCGATCGTGCCGTCCTGCAAATCCATGAGAACTTCCTCAACAGCTTTGCCAAAACCGACTATCCCCGCTGGGTTCTCTGTTCCCGGTCGCAATTTTTTTTCCTGATGTCCACCATGCATCAATGGCTCAAGTTTCAACCCTTTGCGGACGAAAAGTGCAGCAATTCCCTTGGGTCCGTAGATTTTATGCGCAGAAACTGTCAGCATGTCCGCGCCGAATTCCTCAACCTTGAACGGAATCTTCCCGAATGCCTGGACAGCGTCAACGTGGAACAGCGCGCCATTTTCCTTCGCAATTTTGCCGATTTCCGCAACCGGTTGAATCGTCCCAATCTCGTTGTTGGCGTAAAGTGTCGAAACTATCAGCGTATTTTCATCGATTTCGCGCCTGGCGATGTCGATGTCAATGATTCCGTCTGGTTTTACCGGCAGAAAACATACGTTGAATCCTTTGTTCACGAGATATTTCGCAGATTGCTGCACGCATGGATGCTCAATTGACGAAACGACTATTTTGTTCCGTTTTTCTGCACGTTTCGAAAACGCCAAACCTTTAAGCGCAATATTATTCGATTCCGTCCCGCAAGTTGTGAAATATAGTTCGCCAGCATTGACGCCGAGGGCATCGGCAACAATCTCTCGCGCATTTTCTATAGATTGCCTAACGATTTTCCCAAAACTATGAATACTTGACGGATTCCCGTATGATTCGCGCAAAAAAGGTAGCATCGCCTCGAGAACTTCTTCGCGCAACGGTGTTGTTGCATTATTATCGAGATAAATATTTTTCATGATTCACCAAAAGTAAAGATAACAGCATAGAACTTAATAAAAATGTAACAACGAATATCAACTTAAGATTCCACAAGTTTTGGAACTTTTTTTGTGAGAATTTGAAAGATGTTATCAAAATTTTGTGCCTGATTCGCCAATTACACCAAATATTTCACGCTTAATACATATACCAATCATTTCCCAGCAGATTGATGCATCTTTACCTCGGTACATTATTTAATTTTTTATGATTGTATTTCCAGATTTTCAACGAAATCTTATAAATTTAATGAGATAAGCATCTCTTTATTATTTGATACAAATTTATGTGTATTCCGTTTCAATTGCATCATTTATTGCATCTGTTGCTTCCTGCGATAACCCCTTATCCTGCGCAACTTTCAATGTCTGTTTTCCCAAAAGTTTGTAAATTTCAATCAATTCGGGCATGTTTTTCTGCAAAGCATACATGTGTTCGATAATTGTCGATGTATCACCACGCTCTATCGGTCCGGTCAACGCCTTTGGTGTGCCAAGCTTCTCGAAATTGTTGATTGTTCCCGTAAGCAAAGGTACAAGAAGCTTGCGTGCTGTCTCCTCGTCCAATCCGATTTGCTTGTATATGCGCGTTGCAATGTCGTACAGAGTTATCGAATAATTACAGGCAATCACTGCTGCTGCATGATACAACGGCTTATGCTCCGATTTAATGCTTATTGGAATCCCCTGAATTTCACGCACAAATTCAGTTAGAACTCCAACAGCATAGGAATCACCTTCAATTGCGCAGTATGTGCCGGCAAAAGTCTTGAAAGCTTGGTGAGAATCAGAAATTGACTTCAGCGGATGCAGCGAAGCGATGTGAAATCCACGTTTCTGCATTTTCGTTAGAATCTGACTCGATTTATGACCGCTGAAATGAAAAACAATTGTCTTCCCTTCAACTGCATCGTTTTTTGTCAGTTTGTCGATAATATTTTCCTGAGCATCGTAAATTTTGCTGTCCTGAGTCGCAATGCAGATAAATTTAGCATCGATAATATCTGACGCTGAAATATCATCGTATAAACAGAACTTGAAATTGTCCGATGACAAATGTTTTCGGGCAATATCAAAAGAATCTTTACTACTGCCAACAAGCGCAATTTCTTCGTAACCTATTGACTCAGCAAGCAATGCAAACGCTGTACCCACTTTGCCGGGACCGATTATCAGAATTTTTTTCTTTGACATAGAAAACTCCAAATATCACATATAAAATCAGAACATGCTTTACGAACGTCGGAATTTATGCAAAACTGTGATGATTACCAATTGAGGTATAACATGATAACGATTCAATGTCATCAGTGCCGGAAAAAATTCCAGGTTAAGGACGAAATCGGCGGACAAACCGTGAATTGCGAATTTTGCGGCGCGGATAACGTTGTACCCGATGCTGAGGCTTATCACAAATACGTCAAAGCGATTGAACTGATTGATAAACGCAGTGACCAGAAACAAGTTCGCGCCCTGAAATTGATTGAGGAGCTTGAGGAGGAAATCGGTGCAGAGCTAATTCAGCAACGCATCAATGATTTTTCGCATAAAGTTCTCATCCATGCGATACGAACGCTTTTGAAAAAAGGTGAAAAAGGTCGCGAATATGTCAAAGGATTTATCCTTAAATCGAATGATTTTGAAATTTTGCGAAAAGCGGTGCCTGGCATTGAGTCTGAGATGGCAATGTTTCTGTCTGAGGAGTTAAAGAAACGGACGTTTGAGGAGAAGCATATTGTTCAGATTCTGCCTTTTCTGCCTGAAGTACAGGACGAGGCAATTTTTGACACACTTGATGATATTGACGAACAATTCCCAAATTTAATTATGATTGTAAAGCAGATTCGGGTGAAACTTCTGAGATTGTTCGAGGACATGCCTGAGCAGAAGAAATCGGGCTGCAGCTTTGTGTTCTTCATACTTGCAACCACAGCAGTGGTTCTGCCCTTCATCTTATAAGGTTTGCATACAAAAACGGTATGACAGGCATCCTTGCATGTCATTGCGAGCGTTGTACCTGTCATTCTGAGCGTTGTGCCTGTCATTGCGAGCGTTGTGCCTGTCATTCTGAGCGCAGCGAAGAATCCAGGCTAGCGGAATGTTATTCGTTGAATTCATTGCAATGACCTTTGTCTGCAAAACATCGAATCTTAACCATTGTTTTCATTGGAGAATGAATTTTGTGTTATTCCTCGATATAATTTGCCTATCCTGGATTCCTGCTTTCGCAGGAATGACAATGGAGTGCGCTCAATGATTAGCGGATTATGCGATGAAATCAGTCGGATCTGCAATAATTCCTTTGATTGCGGATGCTGCTGCGGTCATCGGGTTCACAAGATAAACTTTCGACGATTTTGCACCCATTCTGCCGACAAAATTGCGATTAGTCGTTGAAACACAGACTTCATCTGAGCCGAGTACGCCCATGAACGAGCCGAGACACGCGCCGCAGGTCGGTGCGCTCACAACGCAGCCTGCCTTCAGGAATTTCTCGATTATGCCGGCATCAAGTGCCTGAGTGTAAATGCGTCTGGTTCCAGGCACGATTATACAGCGGATACCGGGTTTTACCTTGTTGTCAGCAAAAATTTCTGAAGCCTCAGCCAAATCAGAAAAATTTCCGTTCGTGCACGAGCCGATGTAATCCTGATTTACTTTTATCTCCTGCTCCTCCAGTTCTGCGACTTCCGCAACGTTGGACGGAAGCGAAGGTTGCGCAACCAGTGCTGGCAAGCCGTCAGCATCGAAATCGTACGTTCTTTCGTACTCTGCGTCTGTATCAGCGGAAATCGGCACAAACTCTGAAATTCCTTTTTCTCTCAAAAATTCTTCGGTATCAGCATCAAATTCCAAAATGGCATTTTTTGCACCCATTTCAGTCGTCATGTTGCAGAGTGTAAATCTGCTGCTCATCGAAAGCTCCGAGACCGCATCTCCCCTGTACTCAACAGATTTGTAACGCGCACCGTCAAGCCCGAGTTTCTGCAGAACAAACAGAGATAAATCTTTGCCACGTGCTGATTTGCCAAGCTTTCCGATGATTTTGATGAGCAGTGATTCCGGCACTTTCAACCATGCCTTGCCGTCCACAAACCAGCGCACCATGTCGGTTGAGCCGATACCTGCGGAAAAAGTGTTCAGTGCACCGTATGTGCAGGTGTGCGAATCACCACCGAGTATTGTCATACCTGGTTTTATCAACCCTTGCTCTGGGAAAAGTATGTGTTCGATACCTTCGCCTGCGTTGAAAAAGTGTTTAATCCTGTTTTCACGAGCAAAATTCCTGATTCTTTTGGTAAGTTCTGCTGAAATCAAGTCTTTATTCGGTGTAACATGGTCGATTGCGAGTGCGAATCTGTCGGGATGCAGAATTTTTGGTGAATCCATGGTTTCGAGAATATCAACAGCAAGGGCGGTTGAGAGTTCGTTGGCGATAAGCAGGTCAATCTCTGCAGTTACAATGGTTCCCGGCAGGACTTTGTTGTCGGAAACATGTTTTGAGATGATTTTTTCAACAATCGTCTGCCCCACTTCTTACTCCCGTGCATCTGTTGATATTTTTTGTTGCATAACGTCAAATTTGATATTTTTTTTGCTTCTTCATTCTAGTAAAACATTTTATCAACCACCAGTTAACTAAAATATTTTTGTATAAAAAATAAAATGATTGAAATATCACTTGTAAAAACTCGATAAAGAATATATGATAATAGTGGGCGAAAGCCCTTCTCTCTCCTCCTTTCCTTTCTGACGCGGGGTCTGCTTGTTTACAGGCAGATCCCTGTCGCATTTATAAGCCAAATACTGTGTTTTATGCTTTGGTGATGTATTAAAGTTGATTCTTATTATCGAAAAATCCAGCTGAATAGGTCTTTCCAGGCGAACCAATCGAACCATTCACAAGCTTTCAAGGCGATATAAACTCCAAAAAGAATCAAAATAATCCCAAGAATTTGAATTACTTTATTCACCGTTGTTATCTTCATTTTTTTGCGATATTTTGAAATCACGCCAGTAAACAAATAAAACCAAACTATTGTACCTATCCCAAGGAAAAACGCAAAAACAAGACTATGCGTGAATTCTTTACTTCCGTTGGATAAAACCGCTGTTTCTTCAGGTTTTTCAACATTTGCAGAAGCTTCATTTACGCTGCTTTTCACTCTCGAAACACTCTCGGTAATATTTTTGCTCGATTCTTTATTCTCTTCTTTAATCCTCTTAACATTGGTCGATTTATAGCTTTTATCTACAATCAATTGAAATCCCGCGAAGTCCAGCCCGATTGACGCCACGAAACTCATCGCGATGAACGAAGAAGCCAGCCAACCGAAAAACAGGGTCGGGTTGAGAAAATTAATCATAAAACCCGTCATGAGCGCGCCACGTTTGCTAATCCTGGGCTGACGATGACTTATCCGAGTCTCATCAATATGCTCCATATCAAGCTTGGTACGATAAATCCGAACTGCAATTACCACAATGACAACACTGCCAACAGCTAAGATGTACGGAATCACGTCTTCGTATGCCTTGACAAACTTGACAAAGCCGAAAACCGCGATAAAACAATACAGGATGTCCACCACCGCAGCACCGGTAGCAGCCATTACCGCATATGAACGTTGACCTTGTAGTGTTTTGGATATAGTGAGGATGCCGATGGGTCCCGTTACAGGAACTGAGAAAATGAAACCGGTTATCAAACCCACCAATGAAATTTCAATCAAACTTGTAATCATGCTTTATTCGCTGCTATTGTAATACCATTAATAATGAATCATTTACTAATAATCGGCTGGAATTGATTTCGCTGTATTATCAGAAAATTTGTAATGTATGCAACAATTATTTTTATTACAAAATAAAAGCCCGCAGATTGAATCCACAGGCTTTGCATATGATTTCCACTACTTAATCGAGTGTTTCAGTGGCTCTAAAGTAACTTTGTATGGTGCACAATTCCATTTATATGTAATTAACATATCGCCGGTGAATTTCTCATCTACGTAGAACTCGTAGTCGGAACGACCGCCTCAGCAGAATGGTTTCCCGACGGTTTCCTTGATGAGAATTTTTCCCTCACCATCCTTGATTGTGAAAACGGGTGGTGCAAACTCTTTTTCATCAACCAAAAGCTGAGTCCGTGTTTCAAGAGTTACTTCCTTACCATTAGCTTCGAACGTTCTCCGGTTATAGACGTAGCCCATCATTCTGTAAAGTTTCTTGCCTTCGACCTGGTCACCATATTTGTACTCGGAAATAGTGAATTTCATAATCAAATCCAAATCGAATTTTACTGGTTTTTCCTTTGTAATGGTAATCATTTCAACAACACTGTAACTTCTGATAATGAGCTTGTATTTTTTCCCGTCTTTATCGAAAGAAACGTTTTTGACGATGAATTTACCCACAGGTGCCATGCCAATACCGTCTTTGATTGGGATTCTAATCTGTGGTGCGTTGTAGTTCAGACCTTTTGCAAGGTTAATAGCAAGATTATTCACATCCTTAATGTTGAATAGGATTTTACCGAAAGTCAGCTTAATGCTTGTTACAATGACTTTCTTCTTCTCAAGATCAAACTTAAAGTAATACTGGAATCCTCCGCTAATAAATTCTGCACCGTCGATTGTTTCGCTGGCACCACTTGCCCAGCCGAATTTGCCATCACCGTCCGCATCGAGAAAGATTACATCTCCAGTTCTTCCGAACAATCTTAGTTTGCCGTCTGCCATTTTGTCAACAACAACCAGTTTTCGGATATCCTTGCCGATTTTGACGTTTGTAACGTATGAATTTACAATCCCGTACGAAACATTGGAATAAGTTGCTGGTTGCTTTGTTTGGCGATTAATGAATTTGTTTGAATAATAACGGAGGAAGAATCCGTATTCCTTCTCCTTTATCTTGATTTTCATTAATTCAAAATGTGCCTGAGTGAAATTGGTTCTATAGTTTGAATAAACTGCTTTTGCTGGCGTTTCATCAAGTTTGCCGTCGTGATTCACATCAACATACAGTTTATCAATCCTTTTTCCATCACTCGTAGATATTACACCGAAGAAATCGATGCTATAGAAAGTTACTTTGATGAAAACAGGATTTTTCAGACCTTCGGGAAGCTCTTTGAGTTGTTCAGGTTTTTCCTTCAAAGGCTGAGTATTCATTGTTCCAAGATTTGTCAGGAAATTGGTATCAAAACCACCTGGCAAACCAATTGCATGCTTAAGGTCGTAGGATGCTGTTGTTGCGAGCTCCTCAGCAGGTTTGACCTTTTCCGCTGGTTTTACATCCTCACCGTAACCTACGGGATTATTTAGAATCAAAACCAGTCAACACATCACTATATACAAAAACTTTTTCATAAATCCTCCGCAAAAATTGCATTACTTAGCGTCTTGCATTTAACAATTGGATTATTTAATCACGTATTCTATTGGCGCGCATGTAACTTTATATGGCGTACATTTCCAAGTGAACGAAATAACAAATGTACCGGCGAACTTTGCATCTACGCTAAATACGTAGTCTGAGCGACCACCTCAGCAAAACGGTTTTCCGACTGTTTCCTTGATAATTTCTTTACCTTCTGCGTCCTTGACCGTAAACATCGGAGGTGCAAACTCTTTATTGTCAACAAGAATCTGAGCACGGGTATCATAAAACTTTTCCTTGCCATCGACTTTGATTGTTCGTCTGTTATACACATAGCCGTACATTCTGTAAGTCTTCTTGTTTTCGACCTGCTCGCTAGTTCTGTAAGCAGAAATGGTATATTTCATGTGTAAATTCAGAGCGAATACGTAAGGTTTATCTTTTGTTACTTCAAGCATATCCGATGTAGTGAAACCCCTGACATTAACCTTGCATTTCTTGCCATCCTTCTCGAATGTAATACTTTTGATGAGGAATTTGCCCGTAGGAGCTTTGCCAATACCGTCTTTGAACGGTACCTTCAATTGTGATGCATTGTAGCTTGTGCCTTTTGAGATGAACATAACGAGGTTTTTCGCACCTTCAACATTAAACAGGATTTTGCCATATGTCAGCTTTTGACTCGATATGAAAACTTTCATTTTTTCCATATCAACTTTGAAAGTGTAAAGCTTTTCATTCTGAATCAACTCACCAGCATCGAGCACCTCATTGCCTTGAACACCCCAAGCAAACTTTCCGTCACCGTTGGCATCGAGGAAAATAACATCACCAATGCGAGTTGACATGTTGATTTTGCCGTCAGCCATTTTATCGACGACTACGAGTTTTTTTACGTCTTTGCCGATTTTGATGTCAGCAACGAACGAATTTACAAGCCCGTAATTGATTCTCGAATAAGTCATTTCCTTTTTGGTCTTCGGGTTCATATAAGTATTTGCGTAATAACTCACGAATAGTCCGTATTTTTTGTCCTTGAGTGAAATCGTGACCAAATTGAATCGTGCTGTCATATAGTTGTCTCTAGCGTACGAATAATTCGGCATTATTGGCTTTTCATCGAGTTTGCCGTCGAGATTCAAGTCAAGATACAATTTGTCAACTTTCCCTTCTTTACCAAGTGTAATAACTCCTAAGAAGTCTTTTCCCTTGATTTTGATTTCTGCATAGGCAGCAACTTTCAGACCTTCAGGAACCGTGAGTTCTTCGGGTTTTTCCTTCAAAGGCTGAGAATAAAGCGACCCAAGTGATGCAAAGAAATTTGAATCGAAACCTTCTGGCAAGCCGACGAAGGGTTTGAGTTCAAAGGACGCACTTGCTGGTGCAACTTTCTCAGCTGGTTTAACATCCTCTGCAGGTTTGACTTTGTCTGCAGGTTTGACTTTGTCTGCAGGTTTTACATCCTCACCGTAACCTACGGGATTATTCAGAAGCAAAACCAGTCAACACATCACTATAAAGAAAAACTTTTTCATAAATCCTCCGCAAAACAAGTTGTACAAACGCTTGACAGACACTCGTCTTATCATATAGAAAATTAATATGCTAATTGCGATATTCAGGTATTATTTTCTGCAATTAAACATAATACGTTATACCCAATGTTTCAGATAATTTTTTTTTATTTTTTGAATGGTGAAAACTGGAAATGTCTAAAAGCCGGTGTAACTTGTGAAATTGAAGGATTTAAGCTTGATTGCAGGCAAAATAAATGCTGAACCGCCCCAAAAAGACTCGCTTATCCGGGTTTTATCGCTGAGTTCGAGGATATGACCGGATTTCAGGCAGTTTAGCAGACTTTCAGTGAAGCGCATGTTAATCAGCGGCTGTATGATTTTGCCATTCTCGACCAGCAATGTGCCATTGCGAGTTAGCCGGGTAAGC
>JAIOTL010000252.1 GCA_021106775.1 Planctomycetota bacterium
AGATTGCATGAAGCTGGTAAAATGCACAAAAGTAGTTTTCAAACACAGCCTAGTTGTAATAAAACTTTGTGTTTGTAACAAAAAGCTCAACTTTACTGAAATTCACATCATAATCCTTCGTTTTCTTAATTTGACGTGCTCGAAAATCATCAATGACAATTTCTTTCGAGATTTGTTTACCTGTAGAAATATTTTTATAGAAAAAGCTCTGTTCTTTGTCGATAATCCTTTTCCCGCTTTTGTCATACACATATAGCTTCAAACTCACTTTCAGACAATCTTGTTTGCCTCGATTTTCAATGGTTATCTTGAATTTGAGCTTTGCCATAGCGAGTTCACGGACAATTGTTTTTTCTTTTTCGATGCGCTCGATTTTCTTTATGTAGATTTCCGGCGAGCTAACCTGCTCGATTGTTGCTTTTATAGCTGAATTCCCTGGACCTTTCGGGTCAACCATATAATCTCTGTGAGATTTCTTGTCAATTGTTTTGTTTACGTAATCCAGGTTGTCATGCCATTGATTTTCAAGCTCTTTTTGGGTATAAGGCTCTGGAACGCCGTAATTATTCGAGGAATCAGTCGAATTGCGCTTTTTGATTTTGCGCGAATCTGTTGAACCGGTGAAAAATCCTGCCTTACCCGGCTCATCTGATGTGGGGTCGTCGTTTCCACCACAACCCGATGCAATAAACCACATCAGCATAAAGAGTATGAAAAATACGCGTTTTAAGGACATCTTATTCCTTGGTATATAATTTAAATGTTACATTTGACAATAGATTAAAAACACAATGCGTTCACAATAAGTGTAAATAACCGTCTGATACATTGACGATAAACATAGATATTATACAATATCATTTACTATTATAACTTTGAGGGAATATTTTTGTTAAATTTTCAGGAAATCATCGACAATAAAAAAATTGAGGTTGATGAACTCAAGAGCAGGCAGAAGATTGATGGCACAACAACCGTAGTACGTTCGGTTGGGCAGGTTCGTTCTTTTAAGAATGCTTTGACTGAAAACGTGTTTACAATCATTCCCGAGTTGAAGAAATCTGACCCCTGGCGTGGCATGTTCCGGGAAAACTATGATGTTGCGGAGCTTACGAAGGGATTTCACAATGCGGGTGCGAGGGCGATTGCAGTACAGGTGGACAGCAAGTATTTTATGGGTGACAAAGAACATTTGTACATGGCAGCCAAGAATTCTAACATTCCTGTGTTGATGCGTGATTTTATCATCGACGAAGCCCAGCTTACCGATGCAAAATCTCACGGTGCAGATGCTGTGATTCTTATGCCTCATTTATTATCTGAAAAGAAAATCAAATCTCTGATTAACTTTTCGAAGTATATTATGTTGGAAGTAATTGTTGAGGTGAATTCTCTTGATGAATTGAAAACCGCCTTAAATGTCGGTGCAGACGTTATAGGTATATTGAATCGGGATATTAAATCGCAGGAGCTTCGTCTTAGGCTTGGTTCTGAGCTTCACGACAAAATACCTGACAATGTCGCATCATATTCCGTGGGCGGATTGAAAAGTGCTGATGACCTGATACACCTCATAGATGCAGGATTTCAAGGCGTTCTAGTAGGTGAAAAACTCATGAAAGCCGAGAACCCCGCGGAAGTTTTTGCGTTACTTGCATCATCGATATAAATTGGAGAAAATATGAAACAACCTTGGCTTGACGAAGAATTTTTGGAAGTAATAGATGAGTTAAAATCCCGAATGCTTGAACTTGAGCCGTATTTATCTGACTCTGAGATTGAAACTGATACCGTTAAGCAGCTAACGGATATAATATTAAATCTTGATGAACTTTTCCTGCTTGTGATTGTGGGCGAAGTAAAATCTGGTAAATCGAGCATGATAAATGCATTATTCGGCGAGAAAATATGTCCTGAGGGTGTGATACCTGTTACGGATAGGATAAATGTGCTGAAATACAGCGAAAAGCCCATGGAGAAATACACCGGCGACTTCATGGTGGAAAGGTTTTTGAGTTTTGACAAGCTTCGAAACATGAATATCGTTGACACGCCGGGAACGAACTCGATTATCAAACAGCATCAGGATATTACCGAGAATTTCATCCCACGCTCCGACCTTGTGATGTTTTGCACTTCTGTGGATAGACCGTACACGCAGACGGAGAAGGATTTTCTATCGTTGATTGCCAAGGAATGGCGAAAACGCGTGTTTTTTCTACTGACGAAAATCGACATCAAGGATACCGAGGAAGAGATAAACGAGGTAATAAACTACATCCAGACGAATGTGCAGAATGATTTCAATTTCCGACCATTGATTTTCCCTTGTTCGCCAAAACTT
This sequence comes from Planctomycetota bacterium, assembly GCA_021106775.1. Next base: position 2,345 of record JAIOTL010000252.1, read on the forward strand.
GCTTTCGATTCAAAAATAACTGATGACCCGGAAATGTTCGAGAAATCACGATTCAAAGCGGTTGAGGATTATATTTTCGAGACTTTGAGCGAAAGAGATAAACTTCAGCTCAAACTTGTCAACCCAATTGTAAGCTCACTGCGCATCTGCGAAAACACGCTTGAGGAATTCAAAACTCGGATGATTATCATCGAAGACCATTCAAAAACCATCGAAGATGTCAGACGAATCGTGAAAAACCAGGCGGACGGAATCCTCGAAGGATATTCACGCTATATTCTCGAAATCTCCAATCTGCTGACAAGCCTTCTGAATCTTTCCGTCTCATTTCTCGAAGAAAAAATTATACTTCGCAACTACCCCAATTTTAAGGACCGACATAAATTCAAACTCGAATTCAACGAAATTGTGCAGAAAAAATTCGAGAAAAAACTCTGCGAAATCATCCAGCGTGCAACCGAT
>JAIOTL010000258.1 GCA_021106775.1 Planctomycetota bacterium
CCTGAGATTTCATATTTTTCGAGTTTTCCATAATTTAATCGCAATATTCGGCATCAATAATACAAAAATCCGAAAATAATACTATAAATTACTTTTTGGTAGGACAGGCATTCCTGCCTGTCATTGTTCAAGATGTTCGTTGGGAGACAGGCAGGGATGCCTGTCCAACCGCCTGTCATGAAATTTGGATGAATTGTGAATGCTGAAAAGACTAACTGAAGAATTATTCGATAAGCGTGAAATTGTTGTAAGTGGTATGGGGTCTGCGGCGGCAGCGTCGATGATTTCTTATGTTTACGATGCCATTGCAAAATTCGAGCATGAGTTTACCTCGATTGTCTGGGTTCATGAAAACCTGAGTGATGCTGAGGATGCACAGATAAACCTGCGATATTTCCTGCAAAATCCGATTGTACAAGATAATGCTGACTCAGTAAAATCTAAGCCTGAAGTGCATTTGTTTCAGTCTTTGCCGTCTCTGCCAACGCCCACTGAACCTGTGCCGGTTGATATTTTATCGCATCGTTTAAAGGCGATTCAGGCACTTTTGAAACTCGAATCGGAGGTGATGCCAGTTTTAATCACGACCGCAGCATCGTTTAACGAACCTCTTACACCGATAAATGAAATCAGAAACGGGTTTATTCGCTTCCAAGTCGGCGAAATCCTTGAGCCGGATATGCTTCTCGAAAAGCTTTACGACCTCGGGTACAGAAGCGTTTACGACGTTGACAAACCGGGGCAATTTAAGCGCATAACAGGTGGAATACTCGATTTCTTCCCTTTCGCAAGCGAATATCCGTTGCGCATCGAGTTTTTCGATGATGAAATCGAATCAATCAGATTTTTTAACCCAAACACGCAGGTCAGTTTTGCTTCAAAATCAAATGTGTCAATTCTGCTAACCAACGATCCCGGCGCTTTCCCGAACCTAGAAGGTGGAAAACTCCCACCAAGCCAGAGTTTTTTCGAGTTTATTGGTGAAAATGCGTTGATAATTCATCCGGGCATAAAACACCTGACACTCGCGCATGCTGAAATCAAAAAAAGCTGGTGGCGACGTACCGGTGAAAAATCACAAAAATCGTTTCTTAAACGGTTTGATGTTTGTTCGAGAATTCAGCTGACTCAGCTTCCTGGCAGGTTATCGCATGACTTCAAAGAGCAGAAAATTGTGGATTTGCTCGATGCTGACATAAATGTTTCACTAAAAAATCTCGATGAACAAGCACAAACTGGCATTGACACCAGAATCATTACTTCTTCTGATGCTGATACAGAACGGATCAGCGAATTGATTGAAAGTGAGATGAAAACCAGCAAAATTACAGTGCATCATGGGGATATTGTCGAGGGTTTTCACCTGCTCGACCCCGCAATTATCTGCATCCCGTATTTTGCACTTGCCAGAAAAAAACGCGTAAAAGCATCTTTTACGGAACTTGCAACGCACACAAAGGCAATCGAAAGCTACCTCGAGTTGAAAGATGAAGACCTTGTCGTGCATGTAACCTACGGGGTTGCAAAGTTTAAGGGCTTGAAAAAACTCACGTTTAACAAGCGTACCGGCGATTATCTTTGCCTTGAGTTCGACAAGGGCAGAATTTACTACGCACCTGTTATCGAAATTGAGTTAATACAAAAATATATCGGCAGCAAGCAATCCGAACCCCCATTGTCGGTTTTCCGCAGTTATTCGTGGACAAAGAAAAAGCTGAAAGTCGAGCAGGCAGTCGTAAAACTCGCATCGGAATACCTTGAAATTGCTGCCATGCGTCAAATATCAAAGGGAATCGGCTATAAAGTAGATCAAAGTCTGTATCATCCGTTCGTAGCATCATTTCCGTTTCACGAAACTCCTGACCAGGACAAAGTTTCCCTGGAAATCGAGATGGATATGCGCAAGCCAATGCCCATGGATAGACTGCTTTGCGGGGATGTCGGGTTTGGCAAGACGGAACTGGCGATGCGGTCAGCGTTTATTGCAATCATGAATGAATTTCAGGTGGCAATGCTTGTGCCGACGAAAGTTCTCGCCAGTCAGCATATTGACTCGTTTTTACAGCGATTTGCGGAATTTCCTGTCACAGTCCACGTTCTTACGCAGTTTCAGACTCGGAAGGAACAGAAGATAATTCTTGAGGAACTGATAACCGGTAAAGTTGACATTCTCATTGGTACGCACAGGATTCTCTCAGATGATGTAAAATTCAAGAATCTGGGGTTGATAATTATTGACGAGGAGCAGAGATTTGGGGTAAATCATAAGGAAAAGCTCAAGAAAATGCGATATGACAGTGATATTCTGACCCTGACCGCCACACCTATCCCACGAACGCTTCATCTTGCCCTGCTCGGAGTGCGCGACATCTCAACGCTTACTTCTGCGCCGCAAAATCGCAAACCGGTGCTAACTCGCGTAACATATTTTGATGACGGTCTTATTCGAGATGCGATTCGGCGTGAGCTTGCGCGTAAAGGTCAGGTTTTTTTCCTGCACAATAATATTGCTCAACTTGGGATTTATAAAAAACTTTTGTTGAAAATGATGCCGAAAATCAGGATAGGTACGGTTCACAGCAAGCTAAATCGTCAGCAGATTGCACAGGTCATGGGTGATTTCAGGCAGGGAGTCATTGATGTTTTACTCTGCACGACGATTATCGAGGCAGGTCTCGATTATCCCAACGCAAACACTTTGATTGTCAATAATGCTAATAGATTCGGGCTTTCGCAGCTGCATCAGCTTCGAGGTCGTGTTGGCAGAGAACACAAACAAGCGTTCGCGTATTTTCTTGTGAATCCCGATATTACTGTGTCTGAAATTGCACAGATGCGATTAAATGCTGTTGACGAGTATTCTCATCTGGGTGCTGGCTTCGACATTGCACTAAGAGACCTAGAAATCCGAGGTGCAGGCAATGTTCTTGGTAAGGAACAGTCGGGACATATTGCTGCGATAGGTTATGAACTTTACGTGCAGCTTTTGCAGCGTTCAATCGCAAAACTTTCGAACAAAAAGCCTGACATTCGTCTTCTGCGTCAAAAAGTAGTCATTGACATGGGTCAGGATTTCATTATTCCTGACAGTTTTATCCCGCAGGCAAACAGGCGCCTTGAGTTTTATCAACGAATTTCGCGTGCATATGACGAGGAACAGCTTGAGGGTGTGGCTTCTGAGATGCAGGACCGTTTCGGCAAGCTGCCCGACGAGGCTGAGCAATACATCATCACTGAAAAACTGCGAATGCGCCTTGCTGATTTATCAGTTACGAAGATTTTTTACCGAGTGGATATGCCGATGACAATTGAGGTCTCACAGATGAGTGAAATCGAGGATTTCTTGCTTCCGCATAGCCTTTTGTTGCATGTAATCAATCAGCATGAAGTCCAGCTTGATTTCAATAAATCGCGCAGAACCCCTCTAAAAGTCATTGAAATCCTGCAAATTTTCGACCCAAAATCTGAAATTAATTCTAAATAATTCTATATTTCTCAATCATCAAGGAATGTGTACAAGTTTCACATTATCGACTGCAAACCAACCATCATCAGCACCAAAGTAATAAAACCCAATTTTGAACATTGGATTACCTCGAGCGTAACTTGTTATATCGTAAGACTTGTGTTCTCCGTTGATATTCCAATCATCGTAATATCTATCTATATATCTCCAAGTGAAATGAATCCAATCATACACAATTACTGCTGCATAATCGTTAAAAGGTTGATGCACAGTTACAGGACCACCATCTTGATAATTACCATCAAATTCCAATTTAATTGTTCCGGTGAAATATGTTGCACAATTTATCAGTTGGGAAGATATATACTCATCAAAAAATCCAGGTGTGTTCTTCGAATCTGCAATGATAAATCTACCATCACCTCCAGTTATATTGTTACCAATATCATAAAGCCAAGAAGCGTTTCCATTGCTAGAGGTTCCGTGTGAAACTGACCATAAACCAGATACAGAAAAATCATCTTCATAAATCACTTTGAATTCACCAGTACCGTTGAGGGTTATTTTTGTTAATGATTCAGGAGCATTATGAGTTATTTCAACAGTCGCTTTCCTTAAGCCAATATCCGTTGGTTTGAATGTAACAGAAAAACTAGAGTTCTTGTTTTCCTCTAATTCAATTGGGGGTGATGCAATTAGTACAAAATCATTTGGATTATCACCTCTTATTATAATGTTTGAAATTCTAAGTGTTTCCGACCCCTCATTTTTAACACTAAAAGAAATTGATGACGAAGTTGAACCAACAAAAACTGTCCCGAAATCCTTAGAAGTCGGATTGACAACAATTTTAGGACTATTTGATTCTTCAGTGTTACAACCCACAATCAAAAGGATTACAATAAGTAGACTAAGAATCTTCATTATAACCTCCTTCTTCTTTTTTATAAATATATTGCTTGTTCAATATAATATTGTGTCATTATATTTTGTTTGTCGGTCAAATCAAATCAATTATCCAGTATTATATTGAAATCGATGTTTCAGACTCTTATATGATATGATTTTTCATATAAACTATTTCGACACAATAACTGGGCAGGTTTTGTCCCACCAAGCTTTTGGGAACGCAAGCCATGCTTCGTGACCGTTGTGAATGTAATCCATGCGTTTAATTTCGCCAGTATATTCCGCATAAAATCTTCCTTTGCGGAAGATTAAAAGTTTGAACTTGACGGGTGTTGGCTTCGGTAGATATCCTGCCCAGAGTTTTTCATTCGGCTTAGCTTCTTTGCGTTTAATTGAGCGGTCCTCAGCGTATTTCACACGAATGAAGAACGTACCTTCAATCAATTTATGCCCTTTAAGCGTTGAAATCTCGTAGACTTCCGGTGCTTCACCCTCGCGACTGTCATTAATCAATTCTCCTGAATCGCCGAAAGGTTCGTCATAATACACGGTTTTGCCAGTCGGTTCGGTAACATAAAGGTCTAAATCCGGTCTAGCAACGCCGGTACCAGTGCTTGCATCTGAACGTTCCCAGGTTAGCTTCACATAAAGTTCTGTGCGAGGAAGCATGCAAACGACTTCACAGCTTGTTTCACCAATGTAAGTATTCGAGAATGATTCCACGGTGATAAGGTTTGAACCGCTAACAAGCATCATGTCAGCAGTAAAACTCCCATTTACAACAGGTACTGTCTTTTTCCATCCTGCAACAGAGACTCGAACATGCTTCAAATCAGTATTGACAACCTTCCCTTTTACGGTTATTTCTCTGGTTTGAAAAATGTGTCCGTATTTTGGTGTATCGATAATTATTTTAACCTTTCGCAATTCCTGGTAGCGGTCGGTCAATTTTTTTAACTCGCGCTCAAGTTTCATAAGGAAATATGATGATTGTGCTTCGTCTCGGAGTGAAACACGCTTGAATTCGTTGATGTCGTTGATGACCTTGATGATTTCATTCAAAGATTTCGTGCTTCTCACTTGCTCGGACTGTTTAATAAGCTGGTCAGTGCGATCGCTTAAACTCTTTTGGTCTTCGATGGATTTTTTTCTCGCTTCAAGTTTCATCAATATATTGTCGAAATTTGGCTTGGATTCAGGTAGTTTTTTGATGAATTCGAGGATTTTACCTATCATCAAGCCGATTTCGAAAGTATTTGATGAACTGAGAAGATCTGTCGCTTCAGCAATAAGATTCGTTATTTTTTGTTTACTGTTGCCAAGCTTGTTTATTTCGTCAAGGCGTTTATTCAGAAGGATTTTAGATTGCTCAATGTCATTTTTTAGACTTGGGTATTCAATGATAAAATCGTCGATTTTTCTGATTAATATGCGAATCTCAACTGCATCTGTGCTGTACTGCATATCTTCCGCATTCATCTGTAATGCGCTGTATTTTCTATTCGCTTCCTCTTCCTTGAGTTCGTTTTCTCTACTACCAAGCAGATTGTGCTTCGTGGTTAATTCGCGATAAGATGATTTTATGCTTTTCGGCGCGTCAGGATTCTCGTCTATCTGAACCTTGTAAGAAACGATAAAATCCATGATTAAATCCATTGCCACTTTAACTTCGTTGTAATCATCACTTTTTGAGGCAATATCGTAAATGCCGATTAAATACTTGATTCTTATCTCAATTTCGCTGAATTCCTTACGAAGTTTTGCCTGGGATTGCAAGTTTTGGATAGATTCATTCAAATTTTCATTATCAGGACTTCTATCGAAAAACCATTTCAATATTCCAAGATTTTTATATATCAATGACAAATCTGCAGATGACATCAGACTATTTGCCTGCCTAATCACAAGATTCAGATTCTCGGTATTGTTTTTAATAATTTTCAGATAAATTATTCGTTCTTCAAGCTGGTTTATTTCAGTATCGAAATTCTCATGCAAATCGGGATATCTCAAAAGGAATGTGAACAAATTTTCCAGCGTCTCAAGAATTTCCTGAATATCAGATGATTTAAGAGCATCCTTTACTTTGTCAATCATTTCCTGTTTGTCTTTTTCCTGCTGCAACTGCCTTTTTAATTCATCCAGACTATCTCTGAGTGAGATCACGGTTTCATCGAATGCCTGATTCCAGGAAGGCTGACTTAACGTAAACTTTTCAATCTTTTGCAGAACATTGTTGTACGAAACAACAGTTTCATCGATATTTATGGCAGATTTTCTCCGTTTCAGAAGTGATGCTTCTTCGAAGAGGTATTTTGCCTCAGTAGCAACATCGCTAACAATGTTCTTATTTCTGAAATTTTTACCTGACATAATCCCGATAAAAAGAAAACCAATGGCTACGAAGCCAATTATTGCATAAACCCAGGGATGCGGACCTTTGCTCTGCTGGTAAACTTCTTTAATTACCCTTGAAACATCGCCGGTTTCTGCTTGAAGCACATTGTTTGAATTTTTGTTTTTTGGCTTCACTGTGAATTTTTGATTGGGAACATGCGTTTTAGTAACGTTCGATGTAGCTTTTGGGAGGTCTTTGTTGCTGGTGATAATTGTCGCTGGTATGTCGCTTGAAGGGAAGGATTTACTTGAACTTGTTACGGGTTTTGTTTTTCTCATCTTGGCAGTTTTTGCGTGCTGGGAAACTGTCGATTTCGCTTGTGCGGAAGCTGCGGTTTGTTTTCCAGTAACAACTTTTTTCGATGTGTTCACTTTTGCATTTTTGTATGCATTAGTCTGGCGTTGTGTGTCTTGACGAGTCTGTTGTTTTTGTGCTCCAGTTTTTCCTGCTTGGGTTGCTCTGTGCTTTTGCGTTATAGTTTTTATCTCATTATCAATAACTTTTGGGATAGTATCTGAGAAAATATCGTCTTCATCAACAATTTCAGGTTTGTGAGCACCCGCGGACGCTGCATTTTCCGCTGAAATT
>JAIOTL010000363.1 GCA_021106775.1 Planctomycetota bacterium
GAGAAACTCCTGTAGCACTGAAAAGAGATGAAGAATTTAACAAAGAATCCATTTTCAAACAGATTGGAATAAACGAAAAAAATAGCACCAAACCGAAGTCAAAATCCTTCAAACGTTCGAGAACAAGCGATACAATAAAAAAATACACAACCGAGGATTTCACAGCATGGTTCAAACCCGAACAATCAAGGATTATTCGAGAGCGAAAAAACGATGTGCTATTGATACAGTGCCCGGATAATGCGCTTTCGGAAACCGTTTCAAATGAAATTAATGATATTTGCATCAGCTATCGTTTAACTTTCAATTCCATTCTTCCTCTTGAAACCAGCATAACTTGGAGTCAGGCACTTGATATCATCAATAATTCAAATCTAGTCATCATCGATTTTACTTCGCCAAAAATATCTGAAAATACAGTCCTTCTTTTGACAATCGCGTCAATTGCTCGGATGCAGAAAGTAGAAGCACAGCTTATGTTGCTAAATTCAACAGAAGAAATGCCTGTGTTATGGCGTGAATTACCTGTGATTTATTATGATACCGAAGATAAGAGCATTGAAAGACTCAAAAGCAAACTTGACCGGAAACTTCATGCATTGCTGAAATCAAAAGACTAACCGCAGTTATCCTTTTTTCTTAATAGATATTTTGCCACCAGCGGAATTTATTAGTATAGCCTCAAAAACTATGCCTGTTTTTGCTTTGCCTGACTCAAGTTTCAACTCAACCGAAGAAGTTTCATCTCGCGGGTCAGTAAATTTCAATGTGCTGGAAGTTTCTTTGGGGATTGTTCGCATACGAATATTCTGAAGCACGAAATCAGTTCGGAAGTCAATCTCATATTCATCGACTTTTCGCACCTTGCCAAGCTCTTCACCAATACTGGTAAAAAAATGCTCGTCAAACCACTTTTTGCTGCGTAGCACATATTTTGAAATTGTAAATAAGCCCCCATAAATATTGCTCATTGAAAGCTCAATTATAATGTCTGATTTAGTCGATAAACTATATTCATTTGAGAAAACCGAAAGGTAAAAATCACCTTGTTTCTCAAGCTTATCGTTTGATTGTCGGGTTGCAGCACGGACAGCAAACGAATATTCGGTGTTCGGACGCATATTTTCAATCTTGCAGGACTGGTCTGTAATAATTTCCTTGTTTACCAGTTGTATACTTTCGAAACCTTGATTGGTCTGCCAATAATAAACGAAATATCCTTCGACAATGCTGTCAAAATCTGCTGAATTTGACCAGAAAAGCTCAACTGTGGTTAATTCCGCTTTGCCAACAATACCGACAGGTGGAAGAATATGTAATTTTATTGATGAATCTGCCTGAAAAGCTTCATTTGCATGACTGAATTCGCCCGAATGCATAGCGTAGAAGTAAAATAAAACAGCCAACAAAACTAATAATCGATTTGTTTTTGACATCTTGTTTATTGCTTTCCAACGTATTATATAAACATCCTGTCTTCAATGAGATATTGAAGTTGTGTGCGACAGACAAGCGATATTCATATAAATACAAAACTAAATTAAACCGATGCGCGAATCTGTAGGATGCACAGGACCAAAATGCGGTCCTGGTCCTTTGGGATGTTTTTCATCTCGTTCTGGAATCGGGTTAATCTTTGCTGGTCCTTGCTCTGGAGTTTTGAACTCCCCAAGCGGAAAATACGGAATCATGTTATCAACAAGCCAATCAGTGGATTTAACCGGCGGAATCCCCCAGTTTGTGGGGCATGTCGAAAGTATCTCAACAAGCGAAAAACATGTGCCGTCAACCTGATATTGGAACGCTTTCTTGAGTTTTTTCTTCGCATCGACAATATATTTCGGCTTGGCAACACTTGTGCGAGCGATATAACCCGGTGTTGTCTGCGTAGCAAGAGTTTCCGCCATGCGCACCGGATAACCAACTTCGTTTACGTCTCTGCCGAACGGGCAGGTCGTTGCCACCTGATTTGGCAGGGTTGTCGGAGCCATCTGACCGCCTGTCATGCCGTAAATCGCATTATTGATAAAAATCACCGTAATCTTCTCGCCACGGTTGGCAGCATGGAAAATCTCATTTCCACCGATGGATGCCAAGTCACCGTCACCCTGATATGTGAACACAATTGCGTTCGGTCTAACCCGCTTAATACCTGTTGCCATTGCAGGTGCTCTGCCGTGTGCAGCCTCCATCATGTCGCAATTGAAATATTCGTATGCCAACACGCTGCAACCGACGGGAGCGATACCAATCGTCCGTTCGCGAATGCCAAATTCATCCATAATTTCTGCGATAATCCTGTGAGCAACTCCATGGGTGCAACCTGGGCAGTAATGTGTCGGTTTATCGGTAAGCCCGTCAGGTTTTTTGAAAATCGAAACTGCCATTTTGCACTCCTTAAGATGCGATTTTGCGAATTCTAACACTTTTCTCATGCTATCATAAATGTTTTTTCATAATGTGCAACCTTTCCCCTTCGAGAAAATGAAACATCGATGCTGTTTGAGTAAGGTATTTCAGCTATTTCGCAGGAAAATCGTCTTTAGTAACGTCAATTATTGTCGGTGTGATAATGAACATGATTTCAGACTTGGATTTGCTTCTGTTATGCGACTTAAAAAGCTCACCGATTAACGGTATATCGCTGATAATAGGTATCCCACGTGTGATTATTGTTGATTCGTCAACTCTCAATCCTCCGAGAATGAGAGTTTTACCGTTTTCCACAGTTGTCAACGTATCAATTTTTCGAGTTGAAAGGATCGGCACGGAACCGCCAACACCTGTGCTTGTTGTGTAACCGATTATATCACTGATACTTGGTACAAGCCTGATTTTAACGTAATTGTCACCGATTACATACGGAAAGATATCCATTTTAATACCGATCTGCTTGGTAATGGTATTAATTCTAATTCTTCCACTTGTTTCGTCGACCTGGTTGATATAAAAGGATTCACCTGAATAAATCTGTCCTTTTTGCCCTTCCTCGATGAGAAGTCTGGGTGATGTAATAATTTCCGCATTGCCAGTGAGTGAGAGCAATCGCAAGGAAAGCTCTGAAATACCGAATTCCTTAAGAGAAAACCCGATACTTTCGAAGTTGAATGACATTCCCTGAAATGGCAATGATGTCGGAATTGAACTAAGATAAGCATCCGGGCTATAATTCAAATCAAAGGCGTTGAAAAATGCATTCTTTATTGCAGTTTGGTTAAAGTCAAAGTTGAAACCGAACTGGAATGCATCGGAATGGTTAATTTCTACAATTCGAGATTCGATGAGAACCTGAGTTTTTGGAACATCAAGCAAATATAGGGTCTTCTTGATTTCCTCGATTTTTTCTGGTGTATCTTCGATTATCAGTGTATCAGCAGGTTGAGTTGCTTTTATCGTTTTAAACGAGATTGATGGTAAAACCAATGAAGATTTGCCGTAAGTAAAGATTTTTATAGGTTTCGGTCCGACCAATGGTAGATATTTTGCAAGAACATCTGCAGATTTGTGCTTAACATGATAGAAATACAGCTTGGTGTTTTTATCCAGGACAAGGTAATCATCACCTTCTTCGATGGCTTCGATGATTTTATCTCTTTCGGATGAATCGCTGCCTGGAGTTATTTTGGGAAGTGGATTTTTTTCGTCAGTGGATTTTTTATCAGCACTGATATCATCTGGTGCAGCCTGAAGCAGCAATATAAATAGTGATGAAAAAACAATCGCAAATATTATGCTGATTAATCGATATCGAATCACGTTACCCCGAATTTAACAAAGTTTCAGACTTTCTGCTTTATGTTTACAACACAGTCACTAGTGCAATGTCAGGAAGGTATTAAAGCGTTCAATGAACTGTCAATCCCAACTTGATTGTTAATCCAGCGAACAAAAAAAAATCACAGTTCTTTATTCCTGCTTTCGCAGGTATGACACCCATCAATTGTTTCTTGACAGTACACTAGGACATGTAAACATGCGTTTCTTTTGACCCGTTATAACCTCAAGAACTTTTCTCGGCTGTCTGTCAAACGAATCTGCTAATTGCTCCAACTGCCGAAGTTGTGAGTAAAAAGCAGGCTTGCATGTTAGCAGAATGTATCATACAATAATTTTCTGCATGATTCCATGTTAATTAGTTGTTTAGTTTAATCCATGAATTTCAGGATTTCAGTAGTATTTTCGATTTGGGTGTCTAGCAATCAATAAAACGTTTTCTTTTTCGTCTGCCAGTCCTCCGGCACTATTTCTTTGAAGACTTTCAGTGCTTCGTTCATATCCTTGTAACGGTGCGTGGGGTGCGGCGCGAGGCAGGTGTATATGAATTCTGTGAAACCTTCAGAATCGATTGGTGCTTTTTTGTTGATTGAAAGTGTAAGTCTGTCCCGAACTTCGATTTTCTTTGTGAAGAGATATTCCAGATTTTCACGAGCGCGATGGTCCTCGTATGGCGTGCCGTCAGCTTCTCTGGTGAGATAGAAACCGTCGAAACCGCCGTTAAGCGAGTAAATGATAAGCATCGCCCAAGAGTAAACATCGCTTGCAGCTCTTCCACCTGTTTCCTTGTCCTGTGGATTGGAGATTTCAGCCTGGTTGATATAACCGCGCCATACATCTGGCAGCAACTCACCAAGCATCTCAGGTGCCATGTACAAGAACGCTTCATAATATTTTTCGTTATCTTCGAGATATTCTTCGTCGAGTTTATATTGAAAACCGAAATCGGTAACAACCATATGATAATCTGTATCTGGAAATCTGACTAAAATATTGGACGGCTTTAATCCGCCATGATATGAACCCCTGGCATGTAGGGCGCCAATTGCTTCACCGAAATCGATGAAACGTATCATTTTTTCTTTGAAATTCAGCTTTTTCTTTCTCTTTGTCATGAGGTCAGCATTATGAGGCTCTACATTCAGCGGGTCGGTAACTGTGTAGAAGAAATCAGTGTTCTTATCCTGTCCAATTTGATGGTACTTGAGGAAAGAACGATGAATAAAGTTCATACCCATATCTGAATCGTCGCGTTTCGAAACATATCGCGGGTTGAATGTTTTTATGATTACTGGACGTTGTTCTGTTTCTTTTTGGCTAAGTTGCCTTGCTTTGAAGACTTCTCCAAGCGTTCCATCAGCGATTTTCTTAAGAACCTGATATGGTCCAAAATCATATTTGACGTTCATGTTTGCCTCACAATTTTATTTCGATTAATACTAATATTTCAAATGCTGAAAAGCAACACAAAGATATTGCTTATTTGATATTACCCCTGCCATTTTACTTCAGGTAAACCTGCTTTTATTCACGGCATTGACAATAGGACTCAGGAGTTATTTGACCTATTGACAGTATTGTAAACCAAAAGCCGAAAGTCTGCAAAAGTAAAATAAATATCAATTTTTAATCATTATTTTTTTAATCACAAGATTATGACTAAAGAAATATTAAATAATTACATCCTGTTGCGAAACTTGCAGAAAAAACCGTTAAAATACTTTATCGGTTTTTAATCCTACATTTTCAAGTTTCTGACTGTTAAGCGTGAACATTCAACAATCAAAACAACACCGAGATGTTCCACAATCTTTTTCCCTTTCATTCCTTCTCATAAGATTCGGATATTTCTTTCTGTAACTTTGCTTCAATTAATAAATCGCAAACTTCTCGGACGGCACCATTACCTCCAGTTCGATTTGTAATGTATTTTGCTGAATCAATGACAGTTCTCTGAGCGTTAGCCACCGCAATTGGAAGTCCAATGTGATTGAAAATCTCAAGGTCAAATTCATCGGTGCCAATGTAAGCAATATCCACGAGTCCACAGTCATACTTGGCGGCAACCTGCTGAAGCGTGTTTATTTTCATCTTCACATCAAAGTGAATGTCCGAAACCCCGATACTACGAAGATATTTGTCCGCAGTAATGGATGTGTGATACGAAAGAACGCAAATATGAATGCCTTTGCTCATCAGTTTATTTATCCCGAATGAATCGTAGCGGTTGAATCGTAGCAGCTCTAAACCTTTATCATTGCAGTAAACATTGCCGTCAGTTAGCACACCATCGACATTCATACCGAGAATTTTAATATGCTGCCATGCGTTATTATTCATATGTTTCTCCAGATTCATTTATATCTTCATTATTTCACGGTTCAAATCTTTCGCAAGCTTCAGGTTGAAAACGCTTGCCAAGAATGCCGTCAATAAAAACTTCACGAGTTTGCTTGTCACTTATCCTTTTGAACGTAAATTTCCATAGTGGTATGAAAATAATGTCAATTTTGCGAGGTTTTATATTGAACTTAAGGTCAAACTGGTATTCAACCTCTTTCCTGCTAAGAAGCTGGTTCAACACCCATTCAGTCAGTTTTTTATTCTCAATAGGCTGGGTTTTAAGTGTTACGAAGTCATCAAGGTCTTTGATGTCCAGAGGGTCGGATTCTTTAGGCGCGCGAACGAACACAAGCCCTTTCCTTGTTGCAAGACAGATCTGCCCCTTTGTCGGATGCATGTAAATGTTGTCTTTTACAGGGATTGAACGCCGAAAAAACAGAAAACCTTCCTTTTTTACACCCTTGAATCCGCATTGCCAAAGCGGGAAATACTCAAGCTTGCAACCCATGATTTCTTCTGTTTTCACGATGAGCATCGTCGTATTAATGTGTTTTTCAGCTTCCTGATACGCTTCAACCTCGCTTATCTGGTGCATAGCAACGGTCATCTGCTCGATGAGACCTAATTTTTGGTGAAATTTGTATTTTGCGCTGAAATATACGTTTTTCCTGCCTTCTTTCGCCTTTTGAATTTGTCCATCAATTTCAAGCTCCTTGAGAGCCTTGACAATACGGCGCTTCGGCATCTCAAGGTTTGCTGCGAGTTCATCCTGAGTAAATGCCTGAACCGAATCGAAAAGATACTCGTCAACTGAGGTTTTTTCTGTTTCTTGGCGATTGGATGCGATTTCAATTACAGGTTTGGAATTGATTATTGATGAAGTTGTACTTTCGTCTGCTGTCTCAGATTCTGCATTATCAGGCAGTTTTTCAGGTTTTTCATCAATTTTTGATAAAGTTTCTTCGACAGGAATCAGGCTTGGTTTGAGTTCCTCGAAATATTCTTTTTGTTCTTCCTGCACGATATTTTCAAGGTCGTTTTCGTCGAGGGTTTTATGCTCGGAGTAAAGCCAGCGAATCTTGACCTGTTCGACATCTGACAGATTGTCAGGTGAGAGAACGATGAAGTTACCAGCTTTCAGCGAGGGCAGCTTCGAGATAATCAAGTCGGTCTTCGCCCCTGCAAGTGCCTTAATCATCTGGTTGACCTTTTTAATGTCCTGGTCAGTCATGAGTCTGCCGAGAAAATACGTTGAAACCTGCGAAAGCGAGCGATAATCGACGTCGCCGGGATTTTGTGTCGCGAGAACGCAGCTTATGCCGTATTTCCGTGCCTGTTTGAACAGCAATCTCAAAATGTCGCGGGATGCGGGTTTGCGCACTGGTGGCAGGAACGGCGAGATTTCATCGATGTAAAACATTGCCTGCAGATGTTTGCTCGGGTTCTTGAGCATCCAGTTGTACAGAGCTGTTGCGATCTGGGCGACGAAGAAATTCTTTTCCTCCTGCGTTGAGAGCGTGTTCAGGTAAATCACGGATATGCGCGTGGGCAGAGGTTTTCCATCTTCCGGGATGCGTTCAAGTCCGAGCAGCACTTCGATGTCGAGAGGAATCCCCTGACTGAACAGTAATTTGCGCGAGCCGATTGTCAGCGTTCGCAGCTTTCTGACAACTTCATCGAATTTGTTGCCGGGTAGAATATCGCTTGTTTCTCTCTCAAGTTCTGGCGGCATGTTCTTCAAATACTTAATAAATTGGGCGATTGAGGCGATGCTGTGTCCTGCATCCGAGATGTGAGTGATTACAAGATCGAAAAACGATGAAACGTACTTCCCTTCGTCTTTTTTGAGGTCATAGCCAAGCAAATCCGCGAGACTTTGCGCGATTGCAGTTACCGCGCGGATTTTCTCGTTGGCGTCGTTTTCTGGGAAATCGAATTTCAGTGGATTCAGATAAATTGGCGTTCCCGCTGAAGATGTCGGCGTCCAGACAACCACATCCACATTCTCATTGAAAAGTTTGTATTGCTCAAGATTGCCCTTGTGTTTTGTGATGGCAGCTTTTTTTCCAGCCTGAATGAGCGATGCGATGTCTCCCTGCGGGTCAATCGCGATGATGGGTATGCCGCGCATGGCGAATTCTTCGCACAGCATCTTCGCGGTTACTGTTTTTCCTGAACCTGACGAGCCGATAATGGCGCAATGTCTCAAAAACGCATCAAGAGGGAATTTGCAGTTTTTTCCGATGCTGATTCCATCGTCAACAATTGGAAACGAATGAGTTTCCTCATTCTCAGTCATCGCTTTTTTATCAATATTTTTAGCCATTTTATCCTCAGTTTTTTTGTATTTATAAGTCAGGAATATATTGTTTCAAGCTGCTAAGGTCGGCATTTTCAGGTAAAGACAAAACTTTGTTGCGTGCAGTCTCACCGGAGACAAGCTTAATACTCGTTTTTGCAATGCCAAGAGTTTTCGCGACAAGTTTTATAAGTGCTGCATTCGCTTTCCCTTTTTCAGGCACTGTCGTTACAAGCACTTTAAGCATACCGTCGTGCAAACCCATAATTTTATTACTGTCAGCCTTGGGTACAATCCGCACATGCAGTAAAATGCAATCATTTTTCTTCTCAATCGGAGATGTCATATTCACTCTCAAATTCTGAATATTTTCAAGTGTATCAATTTTGTGTACATTTTCCTTAAATTATGTGCAATTTACGACGGATGAACCATTCAGTCGAGAGCATCAGTACAAAAAGGATGAATAACGGGATGTTCGCGCTGTATTCCGGGTTTTGCACGCGTGCTTTATCCTGCCTGAACACATTATGCAAAGCCTCAGGAAGCTTCTCAAGTGTAACCAGATTGAAGTATTTGCCTGAATTCCGCGCAGCAAGTTCCTTCAAATAACTGCGGTCAATGCCGATTTTATAAAACTCCGAGAGTTCCTGTCCGACATTGAAAACACGTGCATCTTCGCCGATTTTAACTCCCTCAACCCATGCTGAGCATTGAATCTGATACTTCCCTACAAATTGTGGCAGAAACTGTGTTGAGTATTGTCCTGGCATACCCGCCGGTTTGAATTCAAGCGTAATATCCTGTTTTTGTGGAGTTTTCACCGTTGCGTCAATCTGCGCATTATCGATGAATTTATCCTGCTTATCCTTCACAATCACGCGTACATTAAAATTTGCACCCGGTTCAAGCTTTTCCTCGGATAGCACAATTGTCAGCGTATCAGAAACGTCTTCTTCCTTCGTTCCAGAGAGCCAGCGGATGAGCTGCCCCCAAAACACAGTGAAAAGAGTCTTTCCGCCCTTTGCGCTCAGCGAGAATGACCACGGTTTCCATGTTTCCATGAGCCCGTTTACCGCGATTTTTCCGCCAGCGTTCTGCACAACAACCACGTGATGCAAATTGCCTTCCCTATCCGAAGCTTTTATGAGGCTTTCCGCTGCCGGTTTGATTCTTTCGAACCCGTTGAGCTTCTTGAACGTACGCAGTTTGTCCGATTCGCTGAAATATGCAGGCATTCCATTACAAATCGAGCTTAACAGTCCTTCCCTTGAAATTTCGATGAAATACGGACCCGACGTCAGCAAAGATGTATCCGGCGGGAGTTCAACGGGTAAAAGCTCCTCAAGTGGAGAATCCGCCCAACTTCCGCTGAGCGAATCTGCACCACCCAGAAACAATAAATTTCCGTGCATGCGTTTGTTCTTAAGCTTAATCCCGTCAATCACCCAAGTTTTCAAGAGTTTCTGCTGATTCTCGGTTAAATCAGTAGGGCGCATATCACCGAGAATGACAATGTCAAAATTTTCATATTCCGATAATATTTGCGGCAATCCCTTACTCAGGTCAATTCCCTTAATAACCTTACCGAGTGCGGTGTACGAACCTGCGCCGTAATTTATCAACGAGGTGAGTTCAACGTTGGGGTCAGAACTCAGAACGCTCACAATGCCCTTAAATTCATATCTCGGGAAGCCTTCGACGTAAAGCACGCGAATTTTCGGGTTATTCACGCGGAAATCAATCTCCTTGCTGTTGTTTGCGGTGATACTCTCAACATCGTCCACCGGCACACTCACGACATACTGCGTTCTGCCAACCTTCATGGGCTTTGCGAAAAGGGATAATTCCGCTGTTGTGCCGTTTTCCATAAACTCAGCCAATCCTTCGACTGTCTCATCCTCGGATTTAAGCGTAACGGGCAGAGTTTTATATTTCTGAGCGAGTTTGTCCCCGCTGATTCTCACAAAAACCTTGATTTCCGTCTTGTTTCCCGCAATTACCTGTCCTGAAGCCACAACGTCAATTGCAATGTCCTTGAAAAATGGGTTCTCATCAGGCGACTAACCCACGCCGACAGTAAAAATGCTCGTACCCAGACGCTTATTGCGAAAGAAATCGGGAGAATTTTCTACTCCGTCCGAAAAAATAACAATCGCACCAACCTGCTCTTCACCAGCATTCTGCAGAATGTTGTGTGCCGACTGCACAATCTGCGTGTATTTCCCACCTGGAACGATGCCGGATAAATCATCGATATTCTCAAGCTCATGAATTTCCTCGTCAGCATTAAACGAATATACACGAAGGTTGAAACTGTCTTCGATGTTAGACTTTATACCAGTTTCATTAATTCTGCGCAAAACCGCCTGAAGCCTTGGTAAATTGCCAACAGAATCCTTGATGCTCATCGATTCCGACGTGTCAAACATGAATAGCACAGTTTTGTCGAAGCTTTCGCTGTCGATGAATTTTATTACGGGACGGAAAATCAGAATCAGCAGGAGTAATGCTGCCAGAAGTTTTGATGTGCTTATAATCCAGGCGGACGTTTTCGGTAAAGTCCTGAAAAGTCTGCGATATGTAAAATATAGCACTGCTGCCAAGAGCAAGGTTACAGACACGGAAATCCCAAGCCTCATTTCTGCGGGTAATTCCGGCGCGAACAGGAAATCAATCTGCATCAACGCTCCTTTTCACCAAACACTAGACTGTGTTTGAAAACTCAAAATTTGTCATTCCTGCGAAGCAGTAATCCGGCGAATATACTGAATATCAGTGGTTTCTGGATTCCCAATCAAGTTGGGAATGACATTATAAATTTGTTTTCAAACATAAGAGATTTAACACAGTTTTTGGTACTTAGTTCTCAGATATAAACAATTTATTTTCGTGTTTCACGAGCCTTTCCAGCCAGATGTCTTTCGCTAAAGGCAGATTCAGACCAGTGTTTTCCTTCAACGTATCAAAAGATAATTGAGCAAGACTGGTGTTTTTTGAATCTAAAAGCGCGATAAGGTCATAATAATTGAAACTTATTGCACGAACGAAATGAAACTTGCTGAAATACCGAAAAATAAAGGTCAGCATCGCGCCGATCATGACAACATCGATTACAACAAGGAAATAATGCTGAGAATCGATAAGCAGAAAAATATTCAATGCGGAAAGAACACCTAAAAAGTAAATAAACATCGGGTAAAACCGTGAGTTTGCAACTTGTACGAGCAGATACACAATTGAGACAATGCAAAGAATCAACATCAACGCGATTATTTCAAAACTCGAAAAATTGCTGTAAACAAAAACAAGCTCGCACATAACCACTATTAAATACAGGAAAATTATGCTCCAGAGTCTGAAATTTTTCATTTCTTTCTCGTTCACCTTCACCAGCAAGGATGTTTTTCTGATTCTGAACTCCGAATATTCCTCGCAGTCTTTGATTCTTCCGAGTTGCTGAGTATCCTGCCATAGATTATCCGAGAAAAACTCCATTTTCCAAAGGGGTTCAACACTTCTGAATTTTTCAGGGATTATAATCGCAGCGAATTCGAGTCCTGCGAAAGTCAGACTGAAGCCAGCCATGAGAAAATTGCCTGTTGCTGCCAGCATGATGCTCGCAACCAGAGATATCAACGGAAGCCAATGCCATGATAATGATGACCTGTGATGCCAATTGCGAGATGCGATGAAAACTTCGCCAAACAAACAAGCAAAAACGGATAAATAAACGATTGATGATACTTCACTAATCCTGCTTAATTGGAGTAATATTATGGGTTTGATGACAAGAATCACAGTCAGTAAAAAGAAGAATCCGCCGATTGTCTTTGATTTCGATAATGCGTTTTCGAACTCATTGTATTTAAGCTCGAAGTCGAAAAAATTCGGCTTTGCCGACTCAGGCAGAATCGGCGACTGTAATTCTCGTCTGTTCAACATAATAAACCTATTATCAATTACTGAATATTATAAATCATCAATTAAAGTGCAGTATTAAAAAAGCGTATTTGTTATATTATTATTTTATGAGTGTGTTTTTCGGTAAATGGAGTGAAAAATGGCTGCTGAAAGCCGTGTTCGTGAAATTATCGTCGGCGTTATGTTCTTCGCAGCATTATTGCTGTTTCTTGGGTTCGCAGTGATTATTGCAGGTCAGGACCTTGGTTTCGGTGAAAAAGCACAGCGTGTTCTTGTCCGCTTTAAGAACACATATGGGATTGTTGAAGGAACACCTGTCAATCTCAACGGAAATAAGGTTGGCAAGGTTGTCGGCATGTTTAACAATATCGAGCTTGGGCGTGTGGATGTTGAGCTGTCGATAAAGGCTGATGTAATGCTTCACAGAGGGGTTACTGTTGAAATTCAATCTACGATTTTTGGTACGCGAACCGTTGAAATTCATGATAATCCGATTAAAGAAAACTTCGATAAATTTATTGATATGTCAAAACCCATTTTAGGATTTACTGTACCGGATGTTTTCCTTCAAGTTGGGAAGCTTTCGGGAAAATTTGACGAAATGCTTGATAATGTCGATGATATTTTAATGGAGATTAAAAGTGCTGTTACATCGTTGAATACCCCTGATTCCGGCATTATCGGGAAATTCGTCAGCGATCGTGAGTTTGCAGATAAAGTTGATGATATGGTCTTAAAACTCTCAGATACAATCGTTGAATTCAAGACAACTGCTGAAGAATTGACAACGGATTTGAAACTTCTCAGACAGGGTGAGGGTGTTGTGTCACTTTTAATTAACGATCCATCGGTTGCACAGGACATAAGGCAGGCGATTGCTGATGTCCGCACAATGACGAGCCAATTTTCCGACGTTGTTGCCGATGTTGGCAGTATCACAAAAAAGATTGAGAAAGAGGAAGGAATTATCGGCTGGCTAGTTGGAAACGAGAAGGCGAAGGAAGATTTTGCGGAAATATCTAACGCATTACGAGAAGCATCTCCTGAAATTGAGAAATCAATCGAAAATATCGAATCAATTACCAGAAAGATTGATGTGGGGCAGGGAACAATCGGCAAACTGATTAATGATGATGAATTGATGATTCAGATAGAAAGTGCTCTTGATTCCGCTGGTCGTGCCATCGACGACATGCGTGAAACATTGCCGATTACTACGTTTACATCATTACTGTTCTCAGCATTTCAATAAGACAGTAAAATCATTTTTATGATATTTTAATGAAAACAGTTTTCATTTTGACCGAAATTGTTAAGATGTTCGCAAACATTTAAGGAGTCTGAAATGACGGATTATGATTACTTGAAAAACAATAGTTTACATAGATTTGAGGACGATGAAGAAGAGGAAAACGGGGAAGATGAGAAGGATGAGAAAGAAGGTGCTGGCGATTTCATGATGAAAAAGATTCTTGAGACACGAACAATTGTAATTGCGCGACCTGTTACCGACAAACTTTATGAAAAAGTGATAAACATGCTCATGCTGCTTGAGAGTGAAGACGCCAGCAAACCTATCAAGGTTTTCGTGAATTCACCCGGCGGAAGCGCAGACTCAGGTTTTGCAATTTATGACGCGATGAAATTTGTAAAATGTC
>JAIOTL010000386.1 GCA_021106775.1 Planctomycetota bacterium
AGAAATCTTCTCTTTTTTGATTTTCCACAATGTCAAAATATCCAAAAATACAATAAAAAATAGTGGGGAAATCACTAATGTCATAATAATTCTAATTTCATAAAAGAAGGTTCTATCTGTATTAAATATTACTATAAAATCGTTGATACCCTGGTAAAGAATATAAGCAAAACACAATATCCTGATTGTAATCAGAACAAATAATATTCTTATCAATTTCCGATATTTTTCTAAAGTAATGGGTTTTTTCTTTTGTTTAACTTCTGAGATTGTATTCCTTAAAATTTTATTTACTTTATTTCTTTTGAATACGTAGCGGGTGAGGAGGAGGTAGGTGATGGCGGTGATTATGCCGAATATTCCGCCGAGATAGCTAAAATTGTGCATCATTCCCGCCCTCAAAAACGCAACGTTCTCAGCAGTGGTGCCGACAATTCGATGATATTGTGCCACACTACTTTCATCAATTGTGAAATACGAAACAATCAGCGCAATCAGCCCAGTGAGCAATGCTGTGAGTGCTACAACGACAAACGCCTTCAAAGTCTGTGCAAAAAACTGCTTCGGCTCCCGAAAAACCATTGCAACCGGTACGACGAATATGCTTATTAAAAATCCCATCCACCACGACGCAAGAAACCCGACAAATGCTGCTCCTGCACGGTCAGTAAACATTGGATTTATATCAAACTGGTGAAACATGAACTGTGTAAAATACTCAGGTGAAACCGCGTATGAAATCTGATTGTGCAGCATGCCGAAAACACCTGCCAAAACGCACCCTATCAAAAACAACAAACCAGCATATCCCAGTCTTTTCATTCGTTTTCCTTGGGTAACTTTGTCATTTGATATTAACAAAGCTAAAATTATATGCAATGAACTCAATAATTAGTTGTAAACTCAAAAAATGAATCAAGTAAAATAAAATAAAAAATGTTATATATATTATACAAAGCTAACTATGGGGGTAGGTGATGGTAAGTGGAAAGAAATTCTTCCTCAGTTTGATTTTTATACTCGGTGCTGCATTATTGATTGGTTGCGCATCAGAATCGCATTCACCTGTTGCTATTTTTGCAGCAAACCCCAATACCGGCGACGCACCACTTTCTGTTCAATTTACTGACCTTTCAGAATACAAGGTTGATACCTGGCAATGGGATTTCGGTGACGGCAGTGCGAATTCGAACGAGCAGAATCCAACACACATTTATACTTCTCCAGGTGCTTACAGCGTAACTTTTACGGTTTTTGGACCCAGTGGTGCAGACAGCCTAGGTGAAATAGATTTAATTAAAGTACTGCCGTCAGCAGATTTTACCGCGACGCCTGCAAACGGAGATAAACCATTAACTGTTGATTTTACAGATGCATCAACCGGAGTAAATACCCAGTGGGAATGGGATTTCGGTGACGGTACTCCGATATCGGATGAGCAAAATCCTACTCATGTTTATGCGGATTATGGTTTGTACACCGTTGAACTGACAGTTACAGGTCCTGGCGGTTCGAAAACCGAAACAAAAGTAGATTTTATCGAGGTCGTCGCACTGCCTGTTGCAGATTTTACTGCAACCCCAACATTCGGAGACGCTCCATTAAATGTGCAGTTCACAGACACATCAACCGGGCAAATTACAGCATGGGAATGGGATTTTGAAGACGATGGCAATATAGATTCAAACGACCAAAATCCATCAAATATCTACACAAACAGAGGCGATTTCACCGTAACCTTGACAGTAACAGGACCCGGCGGAACAGACACAAAGACAATCACAGATTGCATCGCAATTAACATGGTTTATGTTGACGACACAAATGGCAGTGATTCAAACGATGGTAAAACCGCTCTCACGCCTGTGAAGACGATTAAAAAAGGGATAGAAGTTGCAGGACAAACAAACTGGATGATAAAAGTCGCAGATGGCACATACATCGGTGCTGACAACAAGAACCTGGATTTTGGCGGAAAACAGATTCACCTTAAATCTCGTAATGGCTATGCAAATTGCATTATTGACTGCGAAAATAGCGGTCGAGGTGTTTATTTTCATACAAATGAAACTCAGGACTCAATTCTCGAAGGATTTACGATAAAAAAAGGACGTGGTTCTGGAGGTGGAATTTACTGCGATAACAGCAGTCCAACGATAATTAACTGCAAAATATCAGATGGAACATCAAGTGCATCTTCGTATCAAAGCGCATATTGCTCAGGGATTTACTTGAAAAACAGTAATCCAGCAATTAAAAACTGTATAATAACAAATAATAAAGCAAATGGTGGTAATTACGGCAATGGTTACGGCGGCGGTATTTACTGTACTGGCAGCAATCCAACAATTCAAAATTGCAAAATCTACTCGAATACAGCGAGTGGTAGTAATTACGGTGACGGTTACGGCGGTGGAATTTACTGTACTGGCAGCAATCCGATGATTCAAAATTGCTTAATTTACAAAAATACAGCAAGCGGTAGTAATTACGGTGACGGTTTCGGGGGTGGGATTTATTGTTCAAATAGTAAACCATCGATTCAGAATTGCACGATTTCAACGAACAGAGCATCTGGCGGTAATTACGGACGCGGATACGGTGGAGGAATTTATTCTGTTTCCGGCTCGGAATTAACGATCCATAACACGATTGTGTTTAGCAATTCATGTTCTGCAGGTACTTTTGGGAGTACATATGGTCTTGAAGCATATATTCATGTAAATTCAGGGGTAATTGAGATTAAACACAGCAATTTTGACACTCAGAATAAAGATATTAATGATTCTGTAAATCATATTAATTCGAACTTGAACCCGACTGGTTTTACGCCTGGCAGTCATGGAAATCTAAGCTCAGACCCATTGTTTACAAATGCAGCAGGTGGTGATTATCATTTGCAGAATAATTCACCTTGCATCGATGCCGGCGACAATGCTCTCGTCCCAATTGGTTTAACTACAGACCTTGACGGTAATGCGCGTATTGTTGCAACAGTTGACATGGGCGCATACGAGAAGCAATAACACGCTTTTGTGCCTTATTTCCTACGAAAGTAAATATGTTGAAACCTAGGATTTGGAAATTTCTGCAAATTGCGGTATAATACAATGACATTCGTTATGGTGCTAAATGAAGAAATTGCCAAAACTGCTTGCTTTTATGATTGCTGTGGTTTTCCTCATCAATTCGGTCATTGCTGAAACTTTCATCCTCAAAAACGAACAAGTCGCCAAGGGTGAGATAATTCAAGAAACCGAAGCATTTATCATCGTGAAAAAAGCGGATAACAGCAGGGGTTACATCCGCAAAAACCAGGTCGAATACCGCATTCCCGACATGAAAGTTGCAGAATTGCTGGAAAAAGCACAAAATTACACCAAAAAGAACGATTACAAGACAGCGTATTATTTCTATCTGGCAGCAGAATTTGCTGAGCCCAAGAAAATCGAAGTTATTGCCGGTCTCGCCATATGCCTGATTAAACGTAAGGAATATGACAAAGCGTTGTCAAAAGTAAAATACGGCTTGCTTTGGGAAAACAACAATCAGCTTCTGCTTCTGTCCGGCGAGATTTATTCTCTCAAGGGTGAGTTTGATAAAGCGGACGAAATATTCATAAAACTAAAGAAGAACGCACCCAAGCTCGCGAAAACAATCAATGACATGATAAAAGAGAATCAGGAGCGACGGCTTTATGAAAAAGCTCGCACAAGCACGCCTTCTATCAAAGATTTCAAGGACAAAGTGGGCAATTGTCAGGATGCTGTTGACAATGCGAAAGAATTGCTTAAATGGTCGCAAGAGAGCGACAAGAAAACGTTTATTGCTGTGAATCTCAGCGTTTATTCTGTTGGGAAAAAAGAAACTGACTTTGAAAAACCAGAAGATTTGCGCAAGGCTGTTTCAGTTGTTGACCTGAAAATCATCGTTGTAAAGGAAAGATTCTACGGTCTTAAGACTGTTCTTGAAGATCAAGAGCGGAAGATTCTTGCATTGGGCTGGTATTTTTTCATCCGAAGTACATATTATCGAGCGAAAAAAATTAACATCGATATCTGCTATGAATACACGAATAGAAAGAAGGAAAAGAAGCTTGTAACATTTGCACGGGTAAAATGGGGTACAAACGGCGAAAATATGAACATTGAATACACTCGCTAAATTCAAACACAATAAGCATTTTCCATTTGAGTAAGAATATTTATAATAGGGTGTTTTAAAAATGTTCAGCATCATTCAAGTTTTATTATAATGAAATTGTCCGAAAATATTGCGGGGTAATCTATGATCGAAGAATATGGTGAAAATGACGAACTTGAGAAAACAACGAATTCGAAATCAGGCTCTGATGACAACTCTAAAATAAAGCAATCTGACAGCATTGAAGCCGAAATTGAGAAAAGATACGATACTGTTTACGATTCTGATGCTTCAGAGTTGTTTCAGGAAAACGACAAAACCGATAAAATAACAACCAAAAAGATGCCTCCCGCTAAATCTGTAAAAGGTTTTTTCGTCGGTCTTATGATGCTTCTTGGTATTCCTCTTGTTTTCGGCGTGATTGCTGAAGTGATTGCAGGGGTGATAATCAGTCAGCAGATTAAGAACAGTGACGGCGTAAGCGAACTTGAAATAATCAACATGCTGCCGCTTCTGAAAATCGGATACGTTCTCATAATCTGCACGCTGCTTTTCATGGCGGGTTACATTTTCAACGATATCTTCGATTTACGCAAAGACCGAAAGATTCACAAACACAAACCTCTCGTCAATAAATCTGTCCCGTTGTGGTTAGCATGGATTCTCGGGATATCATTTATGCTTGGTGCGGGCTCACTGGCATATTATCAGGCAAGCGAAGGTACATTTCTTATTGTCTTAGCACTTATCATCGCGATATTTATTTATGCAATACTCGCTAAACAAGAAAAAATCATGTCTGCTGTTGTCATCGGTATTTACAACATAATTTTCATTTATCTGGGTGCTTCTGCAGTCATTGAAATCCCCATGGACATCATCAATTTCGATAGGTTCGTTGAAAAAGAGATTTTATGGTTCTATCCTGCAGCAATCGGGATATACATGATAGGGGTTACACTTGTTTCAACTTTGGAAGACATGAAGCCTGCACCGTTTAGATTAACCGTATCAAACCTTTTCATATTAATCGGCTTGGTCGTTCCGCCTGGTTTCAAATATGTTCAAGTACATTTGCAGGAGGAATTGGTGCATACAATGTGGAAATTTTCGTTCATAACTTCGAGTGCCCTTGCTGGCGGCTTGATTTTGGTGCTCGTTATCGTTATGTCAATCGCTTTATACGAAAACACCGCAAAGAATCTTCACCGAATTTTTACTGTTGGCAGATTAGGATTGATTTGGCTTTGTGCTGCGATAATTGCAAGCCTTGGAATGCCTGTTACATCGCTTGTCGTTGCTCTTCTAAGCGTACCTGCGATTATGCTGTTCCAGCAACTGCCCGATCCCGCTAAACGCCGAATTGTGCGACATTCTGAATAGCAAAGTAAACACTGTGATTGTTTTGATAATTTACGAATTATATCTGCATCTGTTTCAATCTACTAACTAAATTAGAGAGATGCCTGATACATTGAATCTTTCAATTTCCGAAGCTTTTTCATAACGTCCGATTTTACCTGTGAAACGCGACTTTCCGACAAATCAAGCACTGCACCAATTTCCTTAAGACTGAGCATGTGACGATAATAAAGAGTTAGAACATGAATTTCCTTACTTGAGAAACTTTTTATAAGCTCTGTAAAGAATTCTTCCTTAACCATTTGAAGTGCGGGGTCGTCAGCATCATTATTCGTTATCATATCTAGAAGACCGACCTCTGATTCTGTATCATTGATTTCGTGCAACGAAAGAGAAGAAGAATTGGCAATCTTGTGTGAAATTATGCTGAACTCCTTAAACGAGATTCCAAGCTTTTCAATGATTTCCTCATCCGTAGGAGGTCTACCGGTTTTAATCTCAATTTCGATGGCAGTTCTACGAATTTCTGTTTGTTTTGATCGAGTTTGTCTGCTGAGAGGGTCAATAGCACGGATATAATCGAGGATACAACCGCGAATACGAATTGATGCATAACGCATGAAACTGACATTTCTATCTGGGTCGAACGCCTGCACCGCGTTAAGTAAACCAAAATATCCTGCTTGAAAGCAATCATCGTAGGTAACAGATGGCGGGAATGTTCTGTTCATGCGAGAAGCAGTGAAATCCAGGATGTAAAGATGCTTTTCAATTAATAAATTCCGATATTTAATTTCCTCGTCTGTTCCAGAATTTTTCACAATCAAGTACTTTTCCCAAAGACCAGAAGTTACTTTTTCGATAGAAGATTTCATACTTTCCTTTCCATTTATTCATAAATTGTTGCAATTAATCCTAAACGTGTATTTATGCACAATTCGCACAGATATTCTTTCTTTGTCGTACATTCTTTTTATTTGTCATTATTATTAGTTTCTTTTGCATCAATATTTTTATTATAATCAATTTAATATTTAGTATAAACAAAATTGCCAAATTTGCCAAACATGTTCATTGTTTTTCTTAAATAGTTATAAATACTTGATTTTTATAAAGTTATCTCGTTTTTGAGCTATTTTTCATAAGTTATTTTTCAGATTACTAAATTATATTTCAAGATAACGCCAATAACTAACATATTGCACTGATGCTACAATTGCAACATTTTGCTTTTTATAATAATTATAAACCAATAATATTTAGATTTCATTTTCACTCAATAACCTTTTTATGTAAGCTATATTGGTCGTATTACAAGGAGTCGAGGAAAATATGTTCAAATCGTATACAAACTGGCTTATTGATTCGCAAGACGGCATAGCGATTCTTAAGATTAATCGAGAAAAACACAAAAACTCGCTTAATGTGGATTCAATTCAGGAGCTTGAAGATATTCTTGAGGTAATCGCCAATGATGACAGTATAAAAGCCTTTGTTATTACAGCTGTTGGACGCGTTTTCGGCATTGGAGCACATATTCCGGAGATTCTCGAAAGTAATGATGCTGAGAAATCCCGAAATCTCTCTACTGCTGGTCAGAAAATATTCTCGAAAATCCTTGCAGCCGGAAAGCCCAGTTGTGCTGCCATCAATGGTATTTTCTGCCTTGGTGGCTCATTCGAACTTACACTTTCATGCACCTTCCGCATCGCCTCAAAACGCTGTCGCCTCGGGCTTCCCGAAGTTTCGCTGGGGGTTGTGCCGGGCTATGGCGGAACTCAATTGCTACCGAAAATGGTGGGTTTAACACGTGCAAACGAAATGATTCTCACCGGGATACCGATAAAAGCAGAGGATGCACTGAATTTCGGCATACTCAACGCAGTTTGCGAGCCGAACGAAGAAATAAACACAGCAATCGGACTTTTAACAAAAGTGTTGAAAAACGGACCTTTGGCGGTGAAACAGGCGATGAAACTTCTTCAGCAATCTTTTGATATGAAGTTGATTGAAGGTCTTGATGCAGAAGCAACTGGTTTCAGCATGCTCCGCGCCACTTCTGACGCGAACGAAGGTTTAACTGCGAATCAGGAAAATCGCAAAGCCGACTTCAAAGGCATTTAAGGTTACGTCCCCCCTGTTTTGTACACCGAATCCGTCGGGTTCGTAGAGATAATATCCAAATCCTGTCATTCCCGTGAAAACGGGAATCTAGCCTGTCAAAGTGTAAAGTTCTGGAAAAATCTGAACCTGAATCTTCAATGGGTATTAAATAATTCATTATTCGGTGTTTTAAATATGACCATCCTATATTCTTCACTTCACTGCGTTTCATTCAGAATGACAATGGGTGCTGCATAATGACAATGGGTATGTTTGAAAATTTCAATGGAACTCAGAGATTGCCACGTCAGTCGCTTCGCTCCTTCCTCGCAATGACAACGGGGGATTGAGAGGCTAGGAATGTTCTCTGCAAAATAAACATTGAATATCGTTTTCTGCTATCGTTTTATACCGAGCCATTCGAATTTTAAGCGCAATTTCCAGTTCTTAAGTTTTGGGTAATAAATATTCCTGAACACATCATTGGCTGAGGTTAGCGTGTTCGATTGAACATATGTTAATTTGTCGTCGCTAATTATGTTTTTATCCAATATATCAATCCGCACAACATCATACGCTTTCCAATCAACAGTAAATTCATGGTTCCATTTCGGCTTCTTTGCGTCTTTTAGCACAAAATCTATTGAGTCGAAAACCAGTATTCCATTAATGTAAACTCTAACGTAGATATCGGGTTCTTTCTCAAAATCATCAATTCCACCGAGATATTCAGCATCAGACAGAATCACTCTGTAAGTCCGGGTTTTCGAGACTTTATTGTAGAAAATTATGCTTGATTTTGCCTTTTTTTCATGCAAGGGGGTTTCGAATTTCGACAAATATTTCCGATACATTTCGATTATCGATTCAATTGCCTTAAAACTGCCGTTAATAACTTTGACTTTGGATTTTTCATAACCTTCTATTTTTTTCCACTCATTAGCATCCCATTTCTCGATGTAATCGTCGTGCATCTTGTCGGGTGCAGGTTCAATCGTTTTTCTCAGTTCATAGGGGCAGTTAATTGCAAATTTGCGAATATGCTCTGTTATTAACTCAAAATCAGCAGGTTTTTTCTTAATTATTGCGATAATTTCGTTCCATTCGTTTAGCACACTTTTTTTCTTTATGCTTAGAATCCGTTTTTGCGCATCCTCAATGAATGTGCCGAAATCCTTGCATTCTGCAATATAATTTTGATACGCCTGAACGGTATTTTCGTTTTTGGCATGAGTCCACCAGTTTTCGTCCTTTTTTTTCTGCGCATTTTCAAGTGTTTCTCTGATTTTTTCGATGTTATCGTTACTGACTTCACTTTGATATTTTCTGGCTTTTTTCGTTAAATCATCAATTTTATTAGGATTTTCCGCTGCATCCTTTGAAATATCCCTGAGTTTCCTGTTATCCTGCTCAATCTTAATTTTGCTAATCAAATCTTGCTTGATTCCCTCTACATCCTCGAAGATAAATGCACGATAAAACCCTATGTTTTTGTATAAATCCTCAACTTCGAACCGTTTTATTTCAAGTTCTTCATCGCTTAGAGAAACAATTGAGTGCCCTGATTCCTTGAGCATAAGCAAACGGGACTTAGCTTCTGATTTAAGTATAAAACCAGCAAAGAACAAAATCACCATCATGATGCAAATGTATGCCAGTGTTTTGATAACGCGTTTTGTGTTTTTCTTTTTCTCGTTGATTTCGAACAATCGTTTCAAAGGCTGAAGTATGTTTTTCGGCAGAAGCTGAGCATCATCGCGTTTTTCCCTATCATCTCCTATAAATCGTTCTCCAACGGCTGAAATGAAGATTATATCGAAGTTCTCGACGTTATCTTTCAATCTCGGCATGAAACGCTTCAACGCTGAATCAACCTTATTCATCGAATTCACATCCGATTCGTCAACCATATCAGACTTTGTAACGCACAAAATCATCGGATTCTGAAGCTTTTTCTCAGATTTCTCGCGCTTGTCCTGATAATACCGAATAATATCGTACACTCCACTGAATTTCTCGATTGGCGTATCAGCATCCTGTTTAACCAGGTCGTTTATCGGGATAAATACGAAATATGCATGACATTGTGCTAAAAAGCTTTCAAGCTCGTGCAGATGCTCGGGGGTTTCGGTATCGAAGGCATGTAAAACCGGCGTGTCAGCACCTTTGTAGTCGATAATATTGACCAGATATTCTGAAGTCTTATATTTCATTCTGTATGTGAGTTGAGTGTCCGTTAATGTCGAATCCGGGAATTTACCTGAGATGAGTTCGCGGACTTTTTCGTCGATAAACTCACGGGTTTGAACACCGACCGGCTCGCCGTGTTTAAGCTCAGTATCCGTATGATGATAAAGCCAATAAGCGAGTGCAGCATGGTATGTAGTTTTGCCGGCACTGCCAAGTCCGAGAATACCGATTTTTATCTCGTTTAATTTGTTGCTGTATATCGTTGTATCACTAATCATATCAACAATCGCAAATTTTTAATATCATTATAACGTATGTTCGCAAATATACAATCCTGAAGGATTATACACACTCCATATACATGTTTTACTGAAAATTTAAGCTTAGGATTGAATATTATATCCGTACTTCAACTCATAACTGGTTCTTTAACTAGGTCTATATTGCCCACCCTGAGGTCCCTGATGTCCACCTTGCTGATATTTCTCCATCAAACGCAAAAGCTGCTTCGGATTTGTGGATTTATTGATAGCAATTTCACGACTAATTAGCTTATCGCGCCAAAGTCTGACTAAAGACGCGTTCATCGTGAACATTCCATCCTTCGCGCCTGTCTCAAGTATATTCTGAATCTGATGCACTTCATTTTCGCGAATTGTGTTACGAACTGCAGAATTGGCAAGCAATATTTCCAGAGAAAGCACCCGCCCTCTACCGTTGAGTCTTGGTAAAAGTTGCTGAGAAACAACGCCAACCATTACAAACGAAAGCTGAACACGTATCTGATCCTGCTGACCCGGCGGAAAAATATCAATAATCCTATTAATCGTCTGCGAAGCATCATTTGTATGCAATGTCGCAAGCACAAGATGCCCTGTTTCTGCCAGTGTCAGAGCAACTTCTACGGTTTCAATATCACGCATCTCGCCAATTAAAACAACATCAGGGTCCTGACGAAGTACGCGTCGAAGTGCTTCGTGGAAACTCAGCGTATCTTCATGAATTTGACGCTGATTAATTATGCATTTGTTATGCCGATATAGATATTCAATAGGGTCTTCAATCGTCATTATATGCGCAGATCTGTTTTTGTTGACAAATTCAAGCATAGCAGCAAGCGTGGTCGATTTACCTGAACCAGTGGGACCTGTAACAAGGACAAGCCCTTTATCGGTGAGGGCAAAGTTTCTGATAATCGGCGGAAGTCCCAGCTCATCTATGGTTGGGATTCTGTTCTAAATTACACGAATTGCCATACCAACGGAACCGCGCTGAAAATATACGTTTAGACGGTATCTTCCAAGTGATTGCAGCCCGTAAGACAGGTCGAGTTCCTTTGTTTTCTCAAGCTCGCGGATTTGTTCCTTTGTCAATATTGAATACGTCAACGCCTTTGTATGTTCAGGCATTAATTTGGGCCAACCCTCAACAGGTTTTAGAGTACCGTCAACGCGAACCATTGGTGGTATGCCGACCGTGATATGCAGGTCAGAAGCGCTGACTTTGTGCGTATATTTCAATAAATCAGTCAAATCCATAAGTTTATCCTTATAATCCTATACAATGACGATGAAAATTATTTTATTATTCTACATATATTTTATGTAAACAACATAGCAAAGATTAAACTGTATTTTTTTGAGTAATAAAATGTCTGTTATTAAAACTGAAAAACTGACCAAAACCTTTGTTTCATCGTTCAGAAAACACAAAATTGAAGCGGTGAAAAACCTTGACCTTGAGATTAACAAAGGTGAGGTATTTGGATTATTGGGACCAAACGGCTCTGGAAAATCAACAACAGCGAAGATGCTTCTGGGTCTTTTAGGGCAGACATCGGGTAAGATTAGCGTTCTTGGATATAATCCTGATAATATACAAATCAAATCGCAAATCGGTTTTTTGCCTGAAGAAACATATTTATATCGGTTTTTGAATGCTGAAGAAACTCTGGATTTTTTTGGTAAAATTTTAAATATCAAGAGAAAAGAGAGGAAAATTCGCTCTGACAAATTACTAAAAATCGTCGGATTATTGCATTCAAAAAAAAGACCGGTGCGAGAATATTCAAAAGGAATGCGTCGCAGACTCGGTTTTGCACAGGCATTGATAAACGACCCTGAACTGCTGATTCTCGACGAACCTACAAGCGGACTTGACCCAATCGGTACTGCAGAGATGAAACAGCTTATCGTCAAACTCAAAAATGAAGGTAAAACCATTCTCATGAACTCTCATCTACTTGCGGACGTTGAGGAAGTCTGCGACAGAATCAGCATTTTATATAAGGGGGAATTGCTAAAAGAAGGCAATTTGAAGGATATGCTCACCATTGGGAACAGCACCTCGGTTGAGTTTAAGCGAAAAGATGAGGAATTTCAAAATAAGTTAAAAGAATTCGCCAAGAAGCTCGATGTTGAGATTGCCAGGTTTGAAGTGCCAAAAGATACACTTTCGATGTATTTCTTGAGATTGATTTATGAGAAGAATCCTGATGATTTACCAGAATCATTACAACTAATGCTAAACAAAAAATGAACAAATCTAATAATATAATTTATTAATGTGTATAAGTTCTATTGCTTTACTAAATTAGTGCTTTGTCAAGAAAGTAGTAATGGATTCAAAAAAACTGTCATTCCCAACTCGATTGGGAATCCAGCAGAAGTCAGAATATAATATTGTATCAGTCTGGATTCCCGTTTTCACGGGAATGACAATCCTTCGAAACTTGCTTGACAGTGTATTAGTTTATGTTTAAACTGCATTTGTATTACAATTAGGTCTCTTCAATATAACCTTTTTTGAGGGGGGGGGGAGTTTATGAAAATGAGATTAAATGTCTTATTAATTGTCGTTATTTTTTCATCTTTACTGATTTCTTGTACATCAACCGCAGTTAGTGTTAAATTCTCAATTACTAAACACGATTTCGGTACTGTAAACATTGGTGAATTCTCTGCTATTGACATTATCATCACGAACAAGAAAATCGACCCGTTGACACTTACTCAAATGAGCACCAACATTGCTGAATTTAACATCATTGCAGGCGGAACACCCGGCACAATGATACAAGGCAAAGCTGACCACATTATTACAGTTCAATTTGTTCCAGATTTGCCAGGAGGCATTAAAGACGCGATTCTTCAAATCGATTACGATTTCGGAACCAAACCGAAAATCAAGGAAATCTCCCTTACCGGTCAAGCTGTCCCTGTACCCAGAATCGAAGTTGACCCTACAACTAAGGATTGGGGTGATGTTGTTATCAACAATACCGAAACACAAGACTTCATTATCGAAAACACCGGTACTTCTGATCTCACAGTTTTCTCAGCGAATCTTTCAGGTCCAGATGCTTCGATTTTTGCAATCACAGCAGGTAATGTCGGTGGAACAATTGCACCTCAGGACATACTCGTAGTTACCGTTGAAATTACACCGATAACCACTGGAAACAAGTCTGCAGTACTCGAAATTGAACACGATGGCGTTAACGAAGGAACTCCATTGAATATTGACCTGGTAGGCAATTGCATTGATATTCCGATTTTCGAAATTGCCCCACCATCACCGTTCGATTTCCAAAAAGCTTCCCTGGGTGATACAAAAACAGAGACTTTTACTATTTCAAACGTCGGTGGAAGAGACCTGACAATAACAGCAATTGCCGTTGCTGGTGACTTCACCGTTACCGCAGGCAACGCTCCATTTACAATCACTGCTGGCAACAGTCATACAGTTGACATTAGATTCGCACCGCAAAGCGTTGGTATTGTAAATGAAAACATAGTTTTTACAAACACCGCACCAACTTCACCTGATACACTTGAGGTTACCGGAGAAGGATTCCGCGGTTTGCCGTTCACAGAAGACTTCGAAAGCACAGCAATTGCTCAAATCCCGACTGATTGGACAATTACACGCGATTCTGGGTCAAACACCGCTGGTACACAATGGAGCTGGCAGGTTCCTTCATGGGGTTCAAACACAACTGGAGGTTCAGGTAAATTTGTAATCTGTGATTCAGATAGATTCGCTAATGCAATATATCGAGATTATATTGTTACACCAACAATCGACTGCTCATCGTATTCAACGGGTACAGTAACATTGGAATTCGATATGCACTTCGATTATCTCTCAGCAGATACAGCAAAAGTTGAGGTTTACGACGGTGCAACCTGGCATACTCTTCAAACCTGGACTTCGGATACAACCGGTCACAAATCTTTTAACATTACAACGCATGCACTCAGCAATTCCGACCTCAAAGTTCGATTCTATTATTCCAATACAATGACATGGATGTGGTATTTCAAGCTTGATAATGTCGAGATTACACGTAACTAAGAGAGTTGTCATACAAAAGCAAATCCCGGATTAACTTCCGGGATTTATTTATACCCAATCTGAATCGTGTAAATTTGTATGTTCTTATGGCATCAACTGACAATTGCATTAATGGTTATTCACTAATAATTAACTCAAAATTTAATGAACATATTGATAATAATATTCATTTACTTATGATATTTATTAGATATTGATAATAAAATTTCAAATTTTACGTTGTTTACGTTAAGATTTTTTTTCAGTTTTTTACTTTTTTTGGAGGGAATTATGAAAGTGAGATTTCATGTCTTACTTATAGCATTGTTTTTTACTTCAATGCTGATTTCGTGTGATTCTGGCGATGTAGATGTCAAATTTTCGCTTAAGAATCACGATTTTGGTGCTGTTAACATTGGCGACAATGATACTGTTGACATTATCATCACAAACAAGAAAAGCGACCCGTTGACACTCACACTGATGAGTATCAATAACATCGAGTTCATTATCATTACCGGTGGAACTCCCGGTACATTGATTCAAGGAAAAGCTGAACATACGGTTACAGTTCAGTTTACACCTACTTTACCAGGTGGTGTGAAAGACGCGATTCTTCAAATCGATTATGATTTCGGAACCAAACCGAAAATCAAGGAAATCACGCTCAATGGTGAAGCTGTTCCCGTGCCAAGATTCCAAGTTGGACCAGCATCAAAAGATTATGGTACAGTGAATTGTAACACAACCGAAACACAGGATTTTACTGTAGAAAACATTGGAACATCTGACCTTAATGTTTTTGCGCCGAGTCTATCAGGTGCTGCTTCTGCAATGTATGAAATTACTGCAGGTACTACTGGTGGATTGGTTGCACCAGGTAACGTTTTAATCATAACGGTTGAATTTACTCCGACTTCAGATGGAAACAAGGTTGCAGTACTTGAAATTCCTCATGATGGTGTAAATATTGCAACACCAGTTTCCTTAAACTTGGAAGGAATAGGCGCAACACCGCAAATCGATTGCTCGCCTAATCCCTTTGATTTCGGCACTGTCTATGATGGTGCTATCAAAATCATGAATATTGAAGTTGAAAACGCTGGCACTGGCTATCTTACAATCTCAGCAGTTAACATTACCGGAGCAAACGCGTCAGAATTTGTCTTAATGAACGCTCTACCGATTAATGTTAATGCTGGTGTTACCGCTCAAGTACCAGTGATGTTCAATCCCACAGCGGTTGGTCAGAGAGGTCCAGTATCAGCAACATTCGTTAACAACACTGGAACACCAGAAGTTGTTGTCATGAATGGTGAATGTGTTGCGAATCCTCCTGGAAACGGTTCCAATGATTACACTTTCTCACAGTTTACAAGAGGTATGACGCGCATTGTTGCACCTACTTATGTTTATACTAGTAGGATGGATGATGGATCCGTTAATATACCAATTGGTTTCACTTTCCCGTTTTACGGTCAAAACTGGACAAGACTTGCTGCAGGTTCAAACGGCGGTGTTATTTTCTCGAATTCAGCAACATATTTGACATTGAGCAATAGAGCACTTCCGAGTACTTCAGCTCCTAATAATCTGATTGCTGGATGGTGGGATGACCTGTATTACTATTATTCAAACTCAAGATGGTATTACAAAACCACTGGCAGTGCGCCAAATCGCGTATTTACGGTTGAATATTACGATTTTACTCGATGCTGAAGTTACGGTTATAGTAACACCTGGCAGGTGAAATTATTTGAAACAACGAATGTCATCGAATTGCATTACAGCACTACCCCAACTTGGTACACAAGTTTTTCAGCAACAATCGGCATAAACAGTAATAATGGTACTCGTGGTCATGACGTAGGTGCTTCACCAAACCTTAGAGGTGTACCAACGCATAACTACAGATATTCACCTATTACTGCTCATCCATTGCCGAACAAAGCAACTGACCCAACACCAGCGGACAATGCTACAGGTATTTCAACTGGTGGCACCAATCTAACATGGACAAGCAATGGTACTGAGTTCGATATTTATCTTGATACTGTCGATCCACCGCTTGAATTGTTAGAAGATAGCAATACATCAAAAACTGTTGCTTCAGGCAGTTTACAACCCGGTACATATTATTGGAGAGTAAATGCACGAAATGCCAACGGTACGGTTCTAGGAGATGTCTGGCAGTTCACAGTCAACTAGTTGGCTTGTGAAACATGCTGATTGTCGTAAAAGTCTCTTTTCAACAGTCAGCTTTGCGAGTTATCATACAAAAGCAATTCCCGGATTAGCGTCCGGGAATTTTTTTGTGTGTATCTAATTCATATAAATGAAATCATTAATTTGATACATTTAGCAATATTTGCTCAAGATTGAATGAACATATTGATATTGATTGTCATTAACTTGTGAAACTAAATCATTTCACTAGCTACATTATTTATTATATGAGCATTATAAGTGAGTTTACAGTTTTTTGTACTTTTTCTAGGAGGGATGTTATGAGAGTGAGATTTCATGTCTTACTAATTGCATTGTTTTTTGCTTCAATGCTGATATCGTGTGATTCTGGCGATGTAGATGTCAAATTCTCGGTTAAAAAGCACGATTTTGGCGCGGTTTACATCGGCGATGTCGCTACAGTTGACATAATCATCAAGAACAACAAAAGTGACCCGTTGACACTCACACAAATGAGCATCAGCAACATCGAATTTCTTATCATTGTCGGAGGAAATCCCGGAACATTGATTCAAGGAAAAGCTGAACATACGGTTAAAGTTCAGTTTTCACCCACACTGCCAGGCGGTGTGAAGGATGCGATTCTTCAAATCGATTATGATTTCGGAACAAAACCGAAAATCAAAGAAATCACGCTCACTGGAGAAGCTGTTCCTGTACCAAGAATCGTTGTTACACCGAC
>JAIOTL010000296.1 GCA_021106775.1 Planctomycetota bacterium
AAGAAGGGAAAAAATAACTTTACCAAACCATGGAAATCACACACAATATTAGGTTATGTTTTCAAAATAACAAAATTTCTCAAAAGGATTTATGGACGATAAACCTCGAAAAACAATTTTGCATTGCGACCTTGACGCGTTTTTTGCGTCAGTTGAGCAGCATGATTTCCCTGAGCTGCGCGGCAAACCTCTGGTCGTGGGAGGTTCGCCTGAAGGTCGGGGGGTTGTGTCCGCAGCAAGTTACGAGGCAAGAAAATTCGGTATCCATTCGGCAATGCCAATGGCTAAAGCAATTAGACTCTGCGACCATCTCATTGTCCGACCAGGACGTTACAACCGATACAGCGAAATTTCTGCGCATGTTTTCGAGATTTTTTCACGTTTCACACCCGAAGTCGAGCCGATTTCAGTTGATGAAGCATTTCTCGATGTTACGGGCTGTGAAAGATTATTCGGTTCAGGCATTGAAATCGCGAAAAAAATACGTATGGCAGTTAAGGATGAAATCGGAATCACAATTTCAGCAGGAGTGGCACCAAGTAAATTCGTGGCAAAAATTGCATCCGAGCTTGATAAACCCGACGGTCTCACAATTGCGCCTTTTGACCGTAGAGAACTCATCAAATGGCTGGCAAAACTCCCTATTCGGGCAATGTGGGGCATCGGTGCGAAAAGTGAAGAACGATTGAAACAGTTTAACATTAATACAATTGGTGATATTCAGCGTGCAGATGCTGGTTTTCTAAAGTCAATCATGGGCATTTCAGGCGTACATTGGAAAAATTTGTCCCGGGGCATTGATGAACGCGAGGTTCATTCAGAACGCTCCGCTGCCAAAAGCGTCAGCCACGAAACTACCTTTGACAAGGATGTTGGAAGCGTACAAAAGCTTCGGAAAGTTTTGATGCATCTCGTTGAAAAAGTCTGCACAAGGCTGCGAAAGGCAAAACAGGTTGGTAAAACTGTAAATGTCAAGCTCAGATACGGTGATTTCTCGACGTTTACGCGGGCAAAAAGTCTCGCTGTGGCAACTGACAAAACTGATGTTATTTTTCATGAAGCATGGACACTTTTTCAGGTGAATTGGACTGGCAAACCGATTCGACTTGTAGGTGTGGGTTTATCGAACCTGAGTCAGCAGCATAAACAGCTTATGCTATTTGATGAATCAGAGAACCGGCTTGACAGCGCGATTGACGTTGTTCGCGAGAAATTCGGTGATAAATTGATAAAGCGTGCACGACAACTTGAAGATTCAGACGACCAACCACCAGAAACACCAGATTGACAGGCATGCAGCGTTGTTCCTGTCATTCTGAACGAAACGCAGTGAAGTGAAGAATACAGGATGGTCATACACAAAACATCGAATACTGATAAACATTTTGTCTAATCATGACAAAGATTCAGATTCAGAATTTTTCAGACATAGTTTAATTAAACAAATTCCAAGTTTAACCTTTCGCTATCCTGGATTCTTCGGTCATTTCATTCCCTCAGAATGACACGGGGTGGTTGAGGTTCTCGAAACTACCAACGTTATCTGAGGTGGTTGAGGTTCTCGAAACCACAATGTTATCTGAGGTGGTTGAGGTTCTCGAAACCACAATGTTATCTGAGGTGGTTGAGGTTCTCGAAACCACAATGTTACGTGTTACATTTGAAATCATTGCCTTCGAGAACCTCAGGCAACAACGTCAGCAATGACAGGCAAGGATGCCTGTCCTACAGCGTGTAATTAGCGGATTAGCACTATACAAGCAGTTGTATTATTGTAGTTCGTCCAGATTTGATGCCTAATCGATTTCATAGCAAATGAATAGCAAAGTATAGGGAAATTTTCTGGCAAACGCAAGCAAAACGCTAACGAGCGCTAAATCGATGCTTGACCACCCAGTATATATTCAAAATCTAAAATACTTTCGAATATTATTTTTCGGAGCAGACAATGGGGATTATGCTAATGGGCAAATCTTCGGTCATCATTGCTGCTTTCATTGCTTCAAGCTGTTTTTTCACATCGTCAATTGATACTTTATGTTCCGTGCCCAGCTCTCTTTTGCCGCGTTTCGGATGAATCAGGAATTTCATCCCGGAACCTGCGGGAGCATCGCCAATTAACAAAACAATGCGTTTCTCAGCACGATCTGACCATGCAAGGTCGGTTAAAGTTGTCATCAAACCTTCATAAACAGCTTCAGGAACATCGTAGTTACCGCCTTTAGTGTTTACGCTGATTTTTCTTACTGCTTGCACAATCTCTCTCAAAGTTCGTGTGAATTCTCCTTCAATCTTCGTTACGTATCCAACCTTCCCAAAATTTGTATCAATATCGCGATAGGTTACAAACGAAATTCTGACATCCTTGCACAGCTTCGTGATTTCAGGATACATCATGCTTATGTTTCTTTTGAGTTTGTCAATCTCGTCCTTCATCGTTGATGTTGTATCGATTAGCAATGTTATGTCAGCACTTTTCGCGAATTTCACCTCGGTAGCGATAATTTCATGAACAATACCCGGCAGGTCGTCAGCACCAGGGCATTTCATCATTGTATTGCCTGTGATTGCTGCGATATCTGTAAAATTAAGCGTTGCATCAGTGTTGTATGATGCACTAACATTTGGAAGTTCACTGAGTGTTGCCAGTATTTCTGCAAATTTATCTTTCTCGGATGGATTCTTACCTACAAAATCGTTAATTTTGGTGATAATTTCAAGACCGCGTGCATTGCTTTTCGATGCTATCGCTGCCTTCATCAAAATACCACCCTCAATACCAACTTTGTTTACTTTGTCTGTGGGCACAACAGGCTGGGTTTTCTTTGCTTCTTCAAGCTCAGTTTTTAAGCTATCAAGTTCGATGTTTGCTTCAGTGAGCTTTTCTCTCAGGTCTTTAACATCATTTTTATTAAGTATCAAATCGTCTTGCATACTCGAAAGTTCGTCTTTCTTGGCATCGAGCTTGTCTTCAAGTTCACTTATTTTCTCAAGGTCAGCAGATGCGGAACCGCTTGATGTATCGCTACCCTTGGTCAAATACAAATTATAAAGCATATCTCGGTCTTGCTTTAGTACTATAAGCTCCTTCTTCGACATCTCATAATCTGCAAGTCGGTCAGCAATTTCTGTAGGCAGTGTATTGTTTGCCTCAACAGAAGATTTGTCACCTGAGATTGAACCAGTAGCAGCATTACCGCCGCAACCAAACATTATGCTTAGAGACAGGCATGCGATTATCACCCATGAAATGTTTTTCATGATAAACCCCTTTCACTTCTTTTTAAAATATTTAATTCACTTATAATAGTTATTGCTGGTTATTCAAAATCTTATTATTAAGACACACATGAATTTGGTATTATAAACTCTTAAATGATGTTTTGAGAAGAAATATGAAATTTTTTTTACAAATTATTGCATCTTTTTTGTTTTTCCTGACTTCAATCGTAAATGCAGCCGAATTTCATGTATCGAATTTTGGAAATGATGCAAATTCTGGTGATTTGCTTAATCCGTGGCAAACACTTCAGCATGCGGTTGATAATGTTGATGTTGATGACACAATCATCGTGGAATCAGGGATTTACGACGGTTTCGTGATTAGCATGTCGGGAGAATCAGGTAAATATTGCACTTTGAAGGCAGATACAGGGGCAAATGTTGTAATCAACAATCCGTCAGCAATTTCTGTACAAGATTCTTTGATTGAATTTAATGCGAACACAGTTTATTGGATAATTGAAGGGCTGACGCTCGAAAACGGGTCAAACTGTGGAATTTACTTTTCCAACAATTCTCATCTGAAACTGCAAAATATCAGCATTTCCAGAACAGTCTGTGGAATTTTTATGAAGCAGTCGGAATTAATTGATTTGAGAAATTGTAGGATTTTCGATAATTCGGGATATGCAATTGAGTTTGAATCCGTCGAAAAAGTCAGTATTTTCAACAGTTTATTTTATGGAAACGATGCAACGCTTGTTTTTTATGATAATTGTGCAGACTTCAGCTTTGGCAACAACACTATTTTCAATGATTCCTCGCATGCACCTTTGATGGATTTCAGCAATCTCGAATCGGGGCTGTTTTTTATCAACAATATCGTAATTTCTCAGATGCCTGATTCAATTTTATTAACAATCCCTGATAACGCAAACCTCAGCTCAATTAGCTTCACAATGAATAACAACGCATACAAGGGCAAATTCAGGATAAGGGGACAGGAAGAATTGATGACATTGTCAGAATTTCAAGCTTTTGGGCTTGATGTCAATTCGCTTGAAGTCGAACCAGTCAATATTTTCAAGGATTTTAGTTTTGCAGACTTTAATTTGAATGATAATTGCCGAATCTGCGAACTTGGAATTTATTACGAAGAAGTGTATGGAATACAGGAAGATATTGGTGGCAGCTCGCGCATTCAGGGGTATTATCCAGATATGGGGTGTTTTGAAGCGGATGTCAGCGACAATTCCGATGCAGATGCTGACGGGCTACCCAATTGGTGGGAACATTTGAACAATCTCGACTTTTTGAATGATTCTACACCTGAGGCGGACGATGACCTTGACGATTTGTCAAATGC
This sequence comes from Planctomycetota bacterium, assembly GCA_021106775.1. Next base: position 4,589 of record JAIOTL010000296.1, read on the forward strand.
TGATGAATTTAGTGCAGGTACACATCCGCAATTTGGCGATTCCGATGCTGATGGTTTCGGCGATGGTGACGAAATTGCTGCGGGTAAAAATCCTCTCAATCAATATGAATTTCCAGATACAATTGGGATTACACCAACAAAATTCGAGGAAATCCAGCTTAGACATTGGTTTACCTATAGATACAAGGTTGTTAATAGCAAAAAACCTTTGCGATTCAGAGTTATTGAGGGTAGTTTTCCACCTGGTTTTAAGCTTGCTGGCGATGACGGAACTTTCAGCGGATATGCTGCCCGTCCAGGTGAATTCAAATTCGTCATTGAAGTTACAGATGCAGACAAGAAAACGGACACACAAAAAGTCGAGCTAATTGTAAATATGCCGGTAAAAAGTAGCGCAAGCGGTTGCAGCTTCAACTCGACCGAAAATGGGTCGGATTTCTGGGTAATTCTGCTATTTCTGGTAGTTCTTTTGTATGTTCGAACATCAGGATTCGCTTCTACGAGATTGGAATCAAATGAGTCGTGAAAGAATTGTATCCGGGGAAAATAGTACACCAGAGGAAGAAGGCTTTTCGTGGGCGCTTCGACCGAAGAAGCTCTGCGAATATGTTGGGCAACGGCATTTGGTTGAAAAGCTTGAAGTTGCAATGCAAGCCTCGAAAAAACGCGATGAACCGTTAGAGCATGTTTTATTATATGGTCCGCCTGGACTCGGTAAAACAACGCTTTCGCACATTATTGCCGCAGAATTTGAGTCCCGCCTTATAACTTCTTCAGGACCGGCACTTGATCGACCGGGGGATTTACTCGGAATCCTTACGAGTCTCGAAAAAGGTGATTTCCTCTTTATCGACGAAATTCATCGCATGGGAAAAGCTGTTGAAGAATATCTGTATCCAGCAATTGAAGATTTTTTGGTGAATTTCACTGTTGATAAAGGAAATTTCGCAAAAATTATCAATATTCCAATAAAGCCTTTTACGCTGATAGGCGCAACAACCCGTGCAGGCATGCTTTCCGACCCTTTACGCAATCGCTTCGGACTGAGCTATCATCTCGATTTCTATCCACCTGAGGATTTGCAGACAATTATCCAACGCTCAGCGCGCTTGCTGAATGTTCCAATTGAGGAAGATGCCTCACTCGAAATTGGCAGACGAAGCCGTGGAACCCCTCGCATCGCCAACCGATTGCTGCGTCGAGTGCGGGATTATGCGGAAGTCAGGGGTGATGGTAAAATAGATCTCTCCATTGCTCAAGAATCGCTGAAAATTGAAGGTATCGATCAATTTGGGCTGGACAAACTTGATAGAGAATTTATCAGAGTAATTGCTGAATTCTACAATTGCGGACCGGTTGGGATTGAAGCCATTGCAGCAACTTTGAACGAAGTTTCTGAGACGCTGGTAGACATGGTTGAGCCGTATTTGCTTAAAATAGGATTCATTTTACGTACAAAAAAAGGCAGGATGGTCTCACAGAAAGCAATTGCGGAGTTGGATATCCAAAAAATAGGTAAAGATACAAATTTGTATAACGGAGTGTAAAAAAATTGATTACATCCCGTTTTTTCGCTTACAATAATGTTTAAAAGAAATTTGAACTTATGAAAATAATATTGAGAAAGGTTTAAGGATGCTGAAGATAAAGTTTAGTCATCATGACATGCTTTTGAGGCAATTTAGAAAAAAGCTGCTGTTTGATGTCGAGTCTGTGCTGAACAACGTTGATTATAAAAGCGAAGATATAAAAAAAATAATCCCTCACCGAGACCCTTTACTTCTACTCGACAGCATTCATGCGATTGACCTTAATTCATCAATAATTATCGGCAAGCGGTTTATTTCGTCTGGAGACCCTATTTTTCAAGGGCATTTTCCCGATTATCCGGTATATCCCGGGACTTTTCAGGTGGAGATGATAGGTCAACTTGGTATTTGTTTACAATTTTTCACTCAACACAATACTGTTGAAATTTCGAACGATGCAAAGCCATTAAAAATCCTTGCAACCAGAATCAGAGGTGCAAGTTTCATTGACATGATAAAACCTGATACAGATGTTACAATTGTCATTCAGAAACTTAGACAGAAGAAAAGGTTTAATACTTTTATCGGGCAGGCACTTGTTGACAGCAAGATTGCTTGTGTACTAATCGGCGAAGTTGTGCTTTTGGATGATAATTATGAATTCGTTAGTAAAAAGAAACAGAAACTTAAAAACATCCAAAATCCTCAAAATCCGGATGCTTAGGTTCTAATTCATTAAATTATGAATAGTATCGAATTCGGAGTGCAGCCAGAATCAGTGTTTAAGGCGCTTTTTCTGTCCGCGATATGGATTCGATTCTCGGCTGTGATTACAACCTGATTGACATTAACACGAAGGAGTTGCAGAGTTTCATCGACAATTTCGAGCCTGAAAACCCTGTGCTCCCATCTGAATCCTACTCAACCGAACCCCCGAAAAACCCCGCTGAATATTAAATTCCCCACAATGATATTGTTATTAGCACTTATTTCTGGTATAAAATAGTTTATCAAACATACGACTTTTTTTTATAAGGTGTATAATGAGCATATCAAGAATGACAGAAATATTTAAGAATGACCTGAAAAACAAGATTAGGATTGAACCAAAACTTTCGGATGACCAAGTAAATGACATTGCTGATTACATT
>JAIOTL010000093.1 GCA_021106775.1 Planctomycetota bacterium
GGTGCAGGCGGTCGGTCAGCTTGCGGTCGATGTTTTTTACCCGAAGACGAAATCCGCATCCTGCAATGTCGCATTTCTCGGTGATTTTGTAATCGATGAAGATGAATATGAAACATCGCAAAATATTGGTGAAACAGTTTTCGAAATCCACTCAAAGCACGGAAACACTGGCTTGCAGAAGTTGTCAGGTTGTTTTGCTTATGCGATTTTCGATAAAATCAACAATCAGCTTGTGCTTGGCAGAGGAAAAGAGTCATCGCCGATGCTCTGGGTGTATGAGACCACGAAAGGGGTTGTTTTCAGCAGCACTTTCAGCGTCTTCAAGGAAATTGATGATGAACTTCATATCAGCAATTCAGGAATGCTTCAGTATCTGCTTTTTGACGGTGTTTCTCAGGGAAACACGTTTTTTGACGGTCTGCAGGCGTTGAAACCCAACGAAATCAGAGTTTTTGAACTTGGCAATAAATTCGTCCTCAACAACTTCGACCAATATTCAGTTTCCGATTATATCGAATTTAATGATGTTAATGAAATCAAGGTGCAGGCGCGAGAAAAACTGAAAACGCTGGATGATTCAACGATGTTTCTCACCGGTGAGGGTTCGGATATTCTGCTTTCTCTTTTCGCACCCGATAATTGCAGGCGTGTTTTGTTTTTCACCGATAAATTCCAACTTTTCCCCGAAAGCATGCCAGAAAAAATCAGGCAAAGAACCGAAAAACTTGCGAAATTGTTCGGTGGGATTCGTGCCAGAACCGATTTTGAGGAACTGACAATTACAATTGGCGATGATTCTTCCAAAAATCCGGGCGAGGTGGTTTTCGAGGCTATATCTCGTTTTGCCAGCATAATTCCTTATCCACAGGCATCGCTTGGAGCGTTCAAGAATTTCCTACTTGTTGATAAATTGAATCTGAAAACACGCACAAACATCGTAAACACCTCGCAATTTGACGTAATTCTTCATGACAAACTGAGAAATTTCAACGCATCGAACTTTTACTCAATGGTGGACAACTGTGTCAGTTTTATCGGTAAGGGTGCAAACTGGTTGGTTTCCGATATTGTTTCAAAGTTTATGGCAGTCTTTGACATGCTTCATCCTGCAGAATCTAATGCTGACAAACTCGATAACTCACCTTTCGAGGAAAATCGTTTTTGCAAGTTCACAGAAAACCTGAATCCGTACAATGACATTAACGCGGAATTTCTGCTTGCAGGTTTCGCGAGAAATTCACAGCTAAAACACAATGCACAAAAATATTGCTCTACCGAAATAAATGTGCTGAAATCCTTCGAGGAAGAGTTAAATTGTCGGTTTTTCTCGCCTTTAGACCTTGAAAACGAGTTCGTTCACATACTAGAACCTCTTTTCGCATTCGATAATCGAGATTTCTGGCATCAATTGAGCAGATGCATGCAAACACTTGACTTTGCTCGGACAAAAATGCGCGAATACCAGGGGAAACGCTGGTTACTCGAATACACACAAAAATATTGGAAATACCTTCTCAGAAGCCCGAAAATCGTTGAATTTGGGATGATTGGTAGTTGGCATCTTCAGCATGTGTTAAAAGAATATAAACGCGCGAACTTTCAGGGTGTAGAAGCGTTATATAACCTTGTGTTGCTTGAATTGTGGCTTGTGGAAAACGAGGTGTGATGATATATGCAGATTGCGCATCCGCTGGCATTGGCGTTTTTTCTCGGTATAATTCCGTATTTCTTCCTCAGAAGCAGGATTAATCGTAGAATCCCGCATTCGTATCTTATAATCACAGTTGTTTCATTGTTGATATTATGTCTCGTTGATATCAGGATTGAATTTAGCGATGAAAAGCGGGAGTTTTTCGTAGTAATTGACAATTCACCAAGCGTTAAACGTGCTGTCCAGGGGAATCCGAGCGAATTGCACAAAATACTCGAAAACGAATTTAAGGCGTTAAAACCATCGGATGTTCTGACACTGTTGACAATAGGCGAAAATGATCGAATTATTGCGAGAAGTGTTGAACCTGAAAGCATAAAAGAGCATCTTGAAACTCTAAATTGGTCAAATAAGTACAAATCGGACATAAAAAATACGATTGCTTCGATTATTCCGATGGTTGAGAACGCGGAATCTTCAGGATTGCTTGTGCTGACCGATGGCGGAATTACGGATGATTTCAGGGAGTTGGAAGATGTGCTTTTGCAGATTTCAATCACCGGTATCAAGACAAAACTTGTGAAAATCCCGAATACAGAGCCGAAAAACACGATAATACTTGAGATGCGGAGTCCTCAGCATGTTCAAGCAGGTGAACCCATGATTTTCAACGCACAGATTCACTCAAATTTTGCCGATTCCTGTAATTTCAACGTTGAATTCATCACTTCCGAAGGAAGTCGTTTGCCCGCGAAAACTCAGTTGTATCTTGGTGATACGCCGTTAAAGCCTGACAAACACGGGATTTACGCGCTTGATGGGAATAACGTTTATCGTTTATTCGCCTGGGGACAGGCACCAACGGATGCAAGCCAGATAAAATGCAGGATTGCCGTTGAATCGGAAGATGAAATCAAGATTGACAATTCGTCAGAAGCAACGTGTTTTGTAACTTCGGGCAAAAATGTGCTGATGTTTACGAGAAACGGCGAGGAAGATTTTCTAAGTGATTTTTTAAGGAAAAATTTTCCGAAGCTTAAATTTATATTGAAAAACCCGTCGGATGCATCCGCCAACTATGAAAATTACTTGCTTCACCGGCTTATTATCTTCTCGGATGTAAAAGCTGACGCATTTGGCAGCAATCGCCAAAAAATATTCTCAGCAATACTAAACGCTGTTGTCGAAGGCGGTGTGAATTTTGCGATGAGCGGCGGAAGAGCGAGTTTTGCGCCTGGTGGGTATCATAAAACTCCCATCGAAGCCTTGCTGCCCGTTAATCTTGAC
>JAIOTL010000341.1 GCA_021106775.1 Planctomycetota bacterium
AGCGTGTCATTCCCAGGTATCATTGATGCTTTTCTTTGCGAAGAATCCAGGATAACCTACACACCCATGTCATTCTGAGGGAATGAAATGACCGAAGAATCCAGGCAATCGGAATGTTAGACGTGGAATTCATTGCACTGACCTTTGTCCGCAAAACAACGAATCTTAACCAATATTTTTCTTGGGTGAAATATTTTGCATTATTCCTCGATTTATTTTGACTATCCTGGATTGCCACGTCAGTTGCTTTACTCACTCCTCGCAATGACAATATTTCTCGTGTATCTTAGTGTTTTTCGTAAGGTTCGTGGTTAAAATCTTTAATCCATTGTTGTTGCCAGTAGGTTTCTGCGCCATTGGGTTTCGCCGAACCACGTTTTCGAACCCGTCTTCAAATCAATCAAATATGCCTGAACCTGATACTTCAGTCTAAGCAAATACTCCATTCCCGTTACGCTTAGTGGTGCAAGAGGTCGCACATCAAGTTTGCCGTCAATAACAAGCATTGCGTCCGCGATTTCCGTGTTTTCTTCAGAATTTCCGGTTGATGCTGCATCTTTTGCATCCCCACTAAACATTATCTGTACATTTTCTTTCTGAAAGAATTTTACAAACTCCAAATTTATCATTAAACCGATTGTATCAAGCAGATATTTCCTGCGCTTCATGATGGATTTAACAATCCACTCCGTCCCAGCATGTTCAATACGAAAGCTGAATTGCGGATAACGCTTCAAAAGTATTTTTGAATATCCCAGTCGCCTGAGTTTGGGTATCAGATTTTCGTACAATTTCGGTAGTTTTTTTGCAATTTCATTGAAATATATATTGGTTTCCAGCATTTTAGGCTGAGATGGCTCAGGTTTTGCATTCATATGTTTGATGCTGTTTGCACTGTCAATTTCTTCTTTGGGCAATTCTCCGTTAACTTCTGAAACCTGCGTTGGACTACAAGATAAGCAGACAAAGCAGATAAATAATACTGCAATAAGCAAAATCGAGTTTTTCATTATTTCCCAATAAGATAAGTATGTAGCAAAATAACAATAATAAATCTTAAAATAAAGCTCCTGTTTGGTATTATTGATTTGAAGGGAAACAATTCAGGTGTTTTATGATTAATGTCGAAGATAACGAGAATATCGAAGAGCCGGAAGAAGAAAAAAAATACTCTTCAAGCAACACACCCACAGACGAGTTTACTCTTAATAATGATGAAGAATTGCATTCAAAGCAAGATGATGAAAAAAAGAAAGTAACGGATATTCTGCAGAATTTGGGTGATTATCCAATTGAAGATATCATTGATGCTAATATTGATTTCGATGACGATGTTGATTTATTCGGAACCAAAACAAAGCCTGAAACGTTAAAAGATTCACCCGAATTCATGCCGAAGGTTTACAAAACAAGCAACGGACAAGAATATTTGCATGTATATGAAAATTTCGGATACTGCTGCAGCAGTTGCGGTGCGGAGGTTCCGATAAAATCGACATCATGCCCGAATTGTAATATTAGATTCACCCATGTTAAGTGCGAGAAGTGCAGATACGTCGGAATCCCTGATGAATTCAAGGAACATACTTGTCCGCAATGTCAGATTTCACCTGTGCAGTTACCGAAAGAAGCGTTAAATGTACATTTATGCCCGGGCTGTAATCGTCCGTATAATGTCGGTAATTTCAGTTGTAAGCTCTGCGGATGGATTGATTTCGGTGCGTTGTCATGGTTTGCTGTCCTGATAATTTTCGTGGCAATTGTAATTCCGTTGTTTAGTTTTGTTTTCAGAGGAATAATCAGCGAAATTCTGTTCAATTTCGGATTGATTTTCGGTGGTTTGCTGCTCTGGAACTTCGGACATGCAATCATCAAAGTATTTAGCCAACCACGAAGGTATTCATTTTACTGGTTTTGTGCAATTATTTCGATTTTGATTGTTGTTTTACTATGATTTGAGGGATTATGAGTCCTGAAGCAAAGTTGATTGTAATATTCGCGTTTCTGGCAATAATTATTGTCGGCGAGTTGATAATGCTGATTGTTCAGAAGCGGAAATTCTGCAGGGGTGAAGCAACAGTCGGATTCGTTATTCGCAAGCATCTGTATTCAAAAAAAATTACGAATGAATCGGATGATGAAGATAAAAACTGATAGTGCAGTGTTATGTAGTTTTAAGTACTGGTAGGACAGGCTTCCTGGCCTGTCAATGCTGATGCTGAAGGATGTCAGGCAAGATGCCTGACCCACCGACAATGTCGCAATCCTACAGATTATTTCCTTGAAAGCACGTTTTTGCAGGCAGCAGCAATGTTTACGTCTTTCAAATTAAAACGTTCGATGAGTTCATTGGGTTTACCGGAAAAGCTGAAAACGTCGTTAACCGCAACCATTTCAACCGGCACGGGCTTATTCTGCACCAAAACTTCCGCGACCGCACTGCCCAATCCGCCGTTAATCTGATGTTCCTCAGCAGTAACAATCGCACCTGTTTCGCGGGCTGCAAGAACAATCGCGTCTTTGTCAATCGGTTTAATTGTGTGCATGTTTATCACTCGTGCATCAATGCCTTCTTTCGCCAGCATCTCAGCTGCATTCAATGCCTCAGAAACCATCAATCCGCATGCAATCACCGTAACATCTGTACCGTTACGCATCGTATTTGCTTTGCCAATGGTGAATTCATCGGATTGGGACGTGAATATCGGGTAAGCGTTTCGACTCAGACGCATGTAGAAAGGACCTTCAGCCTCGGCAATAACTCTGGTGCATTTCCGGGTTTCAATGTTATCGACCGGGCAGACAACACGCATATTAGGCAGAACGCGCATAATTGCGATATCTTCGAGGCATTGTGCAGAACCTCCGTCTTCGCCGACAGTAACGCCAGCATGAGAGCATGCAGTTTGACGTTTGCATTGTTGAAGCAAACCATCAGACGAATCATGTCATAGGCTCTGTTCGTCAGGAAAACCGCGAATGAATTGGCAAACACGGTCATGCCGTTCTGGCTCAATCCTACTGCAGTTCCAATCATGTCTTGTTCCGCAATACCCACGCTGAAATGTCTGTCAGGAAACGCTTTCTTGAAATACTCAGCGCGAGTCGAGTCTTCGAGGTCTGCAGAAACAACCGCCAGGTTAGGCATTGTTTTTCCGAGTTCAGCAAGCTCCAGTCCGAAACCTTCTCTTGTTGGTTTGCTATCTGTCATAATATCTCCAAAATTTTTCATAATCATACAGATTCAGGTGTTTTTCGCAATAATTATTAATCAATTATGATTTTGTTACATTGACAATAAAGCTTAATTGGTGTTTCATTAAGTGTATGTTTTAACCTCTGGAGGATTATTTATGGGTATATTTGATTTTTTGAAAGGTAAAGTGTTTAATCCGAATCAAGTTGTTGACGCATCGTGGAAGATTGTGCGGGACAAAAGTCTTGGCAGAATTAAAAACATGGCGGAAGATGCTGCCAAAGAAGTGATTAAAGACTTGTCAGAAGATGTTATCAACGACAAAATCAATGAAGTTTTCGGAGCAAAGGCACCAAAGGGTTACCTCAGAAACAAACTTGTCGAAAAATCAGTTGACCTGGTTGTTGACAAGGTTTGGGTCGATGTGAAGGATAAACTGTAAGATTTAAATCACAGAAATAAAAGCCCTAATCCAATTGGTTCAGGGCTTTTTTTGCATTTGTACAGAAATAATGTTTCTGTCATTCCCAACTTGATTGGGAATC
>JAIOTL010000326.1 GCA_021106775.1 Planctomycetota bacterium
ATTAAATCTGAAGTTAAAGCGGGAATTTGTGCCGAGATTATTTCAGGTGCAAATGACGGAAACGCAGTGATTTCAAACGCATATTCTTATTTACAGCAAGGTGAATTCAAAAAAGCACTTGATGAGTTCAAAAATGCTTTACGCATCGACAATAACACGGACAATACTCTGCCTACCCGTGACGGCTGTGTCGTCGCATACAATGGGCTGGTGCTTGCACACACAGGGAACATACTTGGCACAATTGATGGAACAGAACCTCTGAAAAAGCTTTCATTGCCAGACATGGAGCTGTTGATGTCATATTTACGCAGTGCCCAGATGTATCGAACGCCTTATGCACCAGCATATTACAATTTTGACAGGTTGTACGCCACATACATATTCAGGCATCTGAACGGGAAATATAACTATGATAAATTGAAATCGCTTTATGAAACAGCAAGAAAAGAACTTGAGATAAATGTTGATAATCCGCAGAGCAGCATAAAATTCTTCGAGATTTTGAGCAAGGAAACAGAATGGATGGACGTTGTCGAGAAATCGGATTTAATCTCAAGAACCGCGAAACTTCCTGTAAATGCGCTATGGAAGAACCGGATAAAATTTGTGTTTCATGCGTTTGCATGTTTGCTGGCTGATTTGTCCGTGAATACAATCGATGAGTTGAAGTTTCGGTATTACTCGCTCTCCGAGAAATTTTGGAAAGTTATATTCAAATATTATCCAGACGTTGCATACCTTAAACAGCAATACTTCGCGACCAAGATTAATATTTTCTTGAATGCGGAAGATAAACAATTCCGCAAAACTACTGCAAAAGACGTTTACAACCTGCTTGAACAGGATATCGACAAGGAATACATGAAAGATTTTAATCGTAAATTTCTCGAAAAACTCATGAACGTTACAAAAAAAATCGGTTAGAGCATTGTTAAGGAAGTTTTAAGTGGGGGTAGGACAGGCTTCCTAGCCTGTCAATGGTGATGTGGAGTGTCAGGCAAGATGCCTGACCTACCGATAAAATATTCAAAAATTCGTGAAATACAGGTTTTCTATGAATGACAAAATCAATGCTGCGGTATTACAGTTCATGCCGGTGATTGCCGACGTTGAGGGCAATTTCGCACAGGTCGAAAAACTGTTGAAGCAACTCAAGCCAGAAATTGACCTGGTTGTGCTTCCCGAGCTTGCGTTTACGGGCTACAATTTCGCAACGCGTCAGGACATTCTGCCCTTTGCGGAATCAACGGATTCAAGTAAAACGCTGAAATTCCTGTACACGCAAGCACAGAAACATGGCATTTACATCGTCGCAGGTTTTCCCGAATACTGTGGTTTCAGCGTTAGCGAAATTGACAATACGCAGAAACATTTGATTTATAACAGTTCAATGCTGGTTGGTGCTGAAGGTCTCGTCGGCACATATCGCAAAATTCATTTGTTCGGAAACGAGAAGAATATTTTTGATGCTGGCGAGAAGTTCGAGGTTTTTGACATCAAACTTCCGAATTCAGGGATAAATCTGAAATTGGGTATTCTTGTTTGTTTCGACTGGATTTTTCCGGAAAGCTGGCTGATTCTCTTTCACAAAGGTGCAGATGTCATTGCCCATTGCACAAACCTCGTACTGCCAGGACGAGCACAGAAAGCAATTCCCGCAATATCTATGATGCATAGAATTCCGGTAATTCTGGCTAATCGCTTCGGCACGGAAGCACAATTTCCAGAGTCTGCGGAGGATTTCGAGCTCACATTTACCGGCAATTCCATAATTTCCGACGCTTTCGGCAATGTCTTAGCGTCTGCGCCAGAATCCACGGACTTTATCGGGTATGCGACAATCAATCTTAAGCATTCGAGAGATAAGCAGATTACTGAGCAAAATAATCTCTTCACTGACAGAAAACCTGAATTGTATCGGGATAACGGCATTGTGTCCGATTCATGACGTATGAGAATCAAAAAATCATTATAAGATTGCAATCTACACTTGAATTTGGTTGATTTATCTGTTTCAGCACTTTAATATATGCGCTTTACATTAAATTCAATAAACCGGAGGATAAAATGAGAAAGAGCTTAGGAATCCTGGCAATTGCGCTGATTATCGCGGCGTTCAGCATTGCAGTTTCGTACACAATTGCACAAGATGCACCCAAAGACGAGACAAAACCTGAGGTCGAGAAAACAGTTGAAAATAAAGACTCGATGAACGTCGCATACGTCAATATGCTCGAAATCATCAAGGAATATTTTGTTTGGAAAGAAGAACTTGAAGCGTTGAAAGAGCAGAAAGAAGAATACCAAAAACAGCTCACTGAGAATGAAAAAGAGCTTATGATACTTTACAACCAGCTTCAGGAGTCATCCGAGCCAAATCCTGATAAATTCACGCAATGGAAGAAGCTGAAGCAGCTTTTCGAATATCAGAAAAAGCTCTGGGAGATGAATCTTCAGAATCAGTTCCGCAAAATGTTTAAGGAAATTTACAACGAAGTTTATGCTGCGATTATTGAATATTCCAATCTGCACAAATATGACCTGGTTCTGGGTATTTCCGAGCAGAAAATTAATGTCGGTACCGAAGCGGAATTCCTTCAGAAAGTTACTTTGCGCACGGTCATCGTATATCCGAAACAGAACGATATCACTAAAGAAATCATTACAAAGCTGAATCCAAAGGTCGAAGAACCTAAGGAAAAACCAGCGGAAACGCCAGAGAAACCTGCGGAAACACCTGAGAAACCGGTTGAGACACCTGAGAAACCTGCGGAAACGCCTGAGAAACCAGCGGAAACACCAGAGAAACCTGCTGAGACGCCGGAAAAACCTGCGGAAACACCTGAGAAACCGGTTGAGACGCCGGAAAAACCTGCGGAAACGCCAGAGAAACCGGTTGAGACGCCTGAGAAACCTGCGGAAACGCCTGAAAAACCGACAACTGACGAATAATAATTAATTTAGTTTATTCAAACTTGCTTTCGATGCAATTATCATGAAACAAAGATTCTTTCTGTTTTTTGTATGTTTTGCAAGCCTGATAATTGCATCATCCTGTGCAACAACCGATGATGGTGAAGCACAAGCACAGTATCTTGAGGAGAAAATCCACGAGAACCCGCATATCATTGAGCTTTACATGTATCTTATCGATTATTACTGGAACGAGCAGGTCAATCTGCGCGAAACGTTGCGAATTGCGAATGAATGCGTGAAGAACAACGCCAACAGCACACAGGCGCACATTCTCGCGGGACAGGTGCTTTTAAAAACAGGAAATATTAAGGCTGGCGAGGAATTTTTACTCAGACGCATTGAGGAAGGTAAGAATTATCAGTCTCTCCTGCTTCTCGCCGAGTATTTGAAAGATTCAAACAAAATTGAACAAGCAAAAAAGTTGATTCACAATAATTGGGTCGATGAAAATGAGTTGAATAATTCGTCGGCATCAGCATCTGACAATCAAATTCACAGCAATGATAAAATAAATATGCTTATTCAACTTGAGCTTGCTGAGCTTGACTTCAGCACCAAGAATTATCCCCAGGCAGCACAGACACTTGAAAAGCTTATTGAAACAACTGGGGATGCACAGATTTCCAACGCTTCAGGGATTATGCTTCTTAGGATTTACTCAATTAATGACAATTTCAAGCAGGCAAAAAAATTAGCGGGTAAAATGCTCAAGAAAGCATCATTATCAGAGGAATTCATCGAGCTGCTGGCATACATTTACATTCACAACACCGAGCATCACGAGCTTGCAAACAAACTTGTCAAGGTTTACAAAAAGACGCAGGATGCGAAGCTTAGGCAGACGATAATGTTTCAGCTTGTAATCAACGAAATAATGCGCGACAGAATTGACGATGCATTGAAATATGTGAAACTTGGGTTGGAAATCAAACCAGTTCACGCGCCGTTTCTGGTTTTCGATTATTATCTTACGCAGTATAAATCAGGCGATAAGGACGATGATGTTATTCAGGCAAAAAGCGAAATTCTTGATTCTTACGATCTAGTTTTCTTCCCGGCACCAGATAATTTTGAGAATTTCAAGTGAATTTTAACCGGCAATTTGCTCAGACACCTTGGACTAACAACACAGGCGGAGGATGCATATAAAAAAGTTCTTGAGGATGAAGCAGACTCAATCTGGACGATGCTTGCAATGGCTGAGCTTTCACTTGACGTGAAACTGTACAACGAAGCAATTTACTGGTATTACAGTGTTGCAACACAAACGGAGCGGAAATCGGGACTGCTCTGTCAAATCGCGGATTGTTTTATCAAACTCGGTGAGTATAATAAGGCGGTTGATACTTATAACTCTGCTCTGCGTTCGTATCCTGACGATAAACGCGCATTAAAAGGCATTGCAATTGCGAAATCGCTGAACGGTGATTACAAGTTTCAGAAAGATTTTCCCTGGATTTTCTCTCAGGATTGAAATTTATGGTTGAGATAAAACTCTCG